>JBKPBQ010000267.1:0-7267 GCA_046726955.1 Acidobacteriota bacterium | reverse complement strand
GGGGCCAGCACCTTCACCGATCTGCAGGACACGCTGGGATCCAGCCTCTTCACCCCTCCCTTCACGTCGTCTTGCGCACAGGACGTCAACGCCTCGGGAGACGTCGTGGGATCGGCCTATCGGAGACCGGACGGCAATCGCGCCTTCGTCTACCACGATGGTGGCGCGATCGAGCTCCTCGCGGGAACCACGGCCGACGGACGGGCGGGAGTTCTGTGGGCCGCCTCCGCGATCAACGACTCCGGGCGCGTCGTGGGGAACGGGCAGCTCCCGGGCGCTTCGTTGTTCGGCCGGGAGGCGGCGCTCGCCCTCGATCTCTCGACCGGCGTGATGGAAGACCTCCGGGCGATCGATCTGGGAGCGTTCGCGAGCAGCGCGTACGACGTCAACGCCCTCGGCGACGTTGTCGGCAGTCTGAGTCTGCAGTATCCGGGCGGCGACCGGGCCTTCCTGAGGAAGGACGGAACGATCTACGACCTCAACAACCTCGTGTCCGAGAGCAAAGGCTGGATCCTGCAGTCGGCGCTCGGCATCAACGATTCGGGCCAGATCGTGGGACGGGGGAACCTGGGCTACTTCCTGCTGAACCCGGTCGTGAACCAGCCGCCGACGGTCTCGCTGGCCGGACCCTACGCGGTCTTCGAAGGCGGAGCCGTCTCCATCGCGAGCACCGCCAGCGATCCCGAGGGAAGCGCCCTTCGCTTCGACTGGGACCTCGATGGAGACGGAAGCTTCGAGACGACGGACGCCGGGCCCGACGTCACCGTCTCGGCGGGAAGCGACGACGGTCCCAGCTCTCGCGTCATCTCCGTGCGCGTCACCGACCCGGAGGGACTGAGCGCGGTTGCGACCGCGGAGCTGACGATCGTGAACGTGGCGCCGACCGGCGTCTTCGCGGTGTCGCCGACACGCGTGTACGTCGGCGAGGCCGCGGTCGCCTCCTTTGCCAGCCCTCTCGACCCGAGCGCCGCCGACACGGCCGCGGGGTTCGCGTACGGGTACGACTGCGACGCGGACGGAAGCCTCGACGGCCCGCTCTCGGCCGCAACGCTTCACTCGTGCACGTACGTGGCCGCCGGCATCCACACCGCGCGCGGCCGGATCCAGGACAAGGACGGGGGCTTCCACGACTACACGGCGACGGTGACCGTCGTGTCCGCTCGCCAGGGGATCCAAGGCCTGATCCAGCAGGTGGAGGATCTGCGGGCGGCGGGGCTGCTCGGCAACGGAGAGGCGAATTCGCTCGTGGCGAAGCTGGCGGCGGCGCTCAAGCAGCTCGACAAGGGCAACGTCGGCCCCACGGTGAACGAGCTGAACGCGTTCGTGAACGAGCTGACGGCGCTCGTGACGTCGGGCCGCCTTGCCGCGAGCGTGGCCCAGCCTCTCATCGACGAGGCACAGCGGATCATCGCCGCCCTCGTCGCGTAGCGTCGTCGGCGCGTCAGCGGTGCCTACCTCGCGGCGAGGCGCCCGGCCGCGTAGACTCTGCCCGTCCCAGACTCGCCGGGGGAGGTTCGATGCCGTCGATTAGTCGGCTCCAGCTCGGTGTCGCGCCGCTCCTCGCCGCTAATCTGCTCGCGGCGACGGCCACGCCGGTCCACGCCGAGCCCCGTCGCTTCGACCTCGACGACCTCGCCCACCTCGTCCGCGTCTCGGAGCCCGCCATCTCCCCGGACGGCCAGACCGTGGTCGTCCTCGTCGGCCGCGTGAACGAGGCCGAGAACCGCTTCGACAACGAGCTCGTGCTCGTGGACGCGCGGACGGGCGCCGCGCGGACGCTCGTGCGGGAGCGGCCCGGTCTCGTCCGTCCGCGCTTCTCGCCCGCCGGCGACCTCTTGGCCTTCCTGGCCGAGGCCGAGGGGAGAGCCCAGGTCCATGTGCTGCCGATGAACGGCGGCGAGGCGAGGCGTGTCACGTCAGCCCCCCAGGGCGTCCTCACATTCGCGTGGCGCCCGGACGGCAAGGCCATCGCCTTCACGGCGCCGGACGCGCCCGAGCCGAAGACGGGCGGTGAGCGATGGAACGACGCCTTCGAGGTCGGCAACAACGGATACCTCGTCACCTCCGCGCCGCGGCCGGCGCACCTGTGGCTCGTCCCCGCCGAGGGCGGCGAGGCCCGCCGGCTCACGTCGGGCTCCGGGAGCGCGGCGACCGCACTTTCGGTCTCGTCGCTGGCCTGGTCGCCGGATGGGCGATCGATCGCCTTCGTGCGCACGGCGACGGCCGCGTCGGGAGACACCGACACGGGCCGCCTTCACGTAATCGACGTGGAAACGGGGAGCCTGCGCGTGCTCACGGACCGGGCGGCGCCGGAGGCCGAGCCGGAATTCGCGCCCGACGGAACCCGGATCCTCTACGCGTCGCCCCGCGACGGCGATCCCGCGAACGTGACGGAGGCCTACGTGTCGCCCGCGTCCGGCGGCGCGGGCCGAAGCGTGAGCCGCGCCCTCGACCGCTCGTTCGGCTTCGTGCGCTGGATGGCGGACGGCCGGTCGCTGCTCGTGGCCGCCCACGACGGGACGCGGGCCGGCCTCTGGGTGCAGCCGGAGGAAGGTGCCGCGCGGCGGATCGACCTCGGTCCGGTCGTCGAGGCGGAAGAGATGGCACTCTCGCCCGCGGGAGCGATCGCGCTCGTGGGGAGCGAGGCGGCTCGTCCCCAGGAGCTGTACGTCCTGGACTCGCCGTCGGCGCCGCCCCGGCGCTTGACCGACTTCAACGCGACGATCGCGGGTCTCTCTCTCGGCCGCACGGAGGGAATCGAGTGGCCGACCTCCGACGGGCTGCGGGCCGACGGTGTCGTCACCTATCCGCCGGACTTCGCCGCGGGCCGATCCTGGCCCCTCGTCCTCTACATCCACGGCGGTCCGACCGCGGCCTCGAACGAGGCGTTCTCCGAGCTCGCCCAGCTCATGGCCGCACGCGGATGGGTCGTCCTCCAGCCGAACTACCGCGGCAGCGACAACCGCGGCAACGCGTTCCAGCGCGCGATCGCGGCCGGAGCCGGAGAAGGTCCGGGGCGCGACGTGATGGCAGGTGTCGCCGCCCTGGAGCGGCGCGGGTTCGTGGACGCCTCGCGGATTGCGGTCTCGGGATGGTCGTACGGAGGCTTCATGACCGCCTGGCTGATCGGGCGGTATCCCACGGAGTGGCGGGCCGCGGTCGCGGGGGCGGCCGCGCTCGACCTCTTCGACATGTACAGCCTCTCGGACCTGAGCGTGCAGCGCCGGCACGCGATCACCGGCTCGCCGTGGACGGAGGGCCGCGAGCGGCTCTATCGCGCCCAGTCTCCCCTCACCTACGCGGCCCAGGTGCGCACGCCCACGCTCCTCCTCTCCAACACCGCCGACGGGCGCGTGGCGATCACGCAGTCCTACAAGCTCTTCCACGCGCTCAAGGACAACGGCGTCGAGACGCGCTTCTTCGCCTATCCCATCCCCGGCCACTTCCCGGCCGACCCCGGGCGGCAGAAGGACGTCTACCGGCGGTGGCTCTCGTGGATCGAGGAGCACCTCGCTCCGAAGAGCTAGGCGGCCGGGGGGCGGAGTCGAAGCTTCTGGGACGCTTGGACTTTCAGTGAAGTCGCGACGATCCGGGAAGGTCCAACTGCACGATCACCCGCGTGACGACTCTGTCGCACCGAGACAGGTGGAAGGCGAACGCGGAGCTGCTCGTCGCCCCGGTGCTCTCGTAGATGCGCCGCCGCAGCAAGGCCCGCGCGCGATGGAGGCGCGTCCGTACGGTCTCCTCGCTGATATCGAGGCACTCCGCCACCTCTGTCGTGGCGAGGCCTTCCGCCTCGCGCAAGATGAAGACCGAGCGGTAGGGAGCGGGTAGACCGTCGATCGCCGACTCCAGAAGCCGCCGCAGCTCCGTAACCTGCGCCTGTTTCTCCGGGTCGGGCCGTTCGTCCCTGGGCATGGCGGACGGGTCGTCGTCTTCGTCGGACATTGAATCGATTCCCTTCGAGCGCGCGCGGCGCCGCGCCCGCGCGAGCGCCTCGTGCACCGCGATGCGCGTGAGCCACGTCGAGAACTTCGCGCGCCCCGCGAACTGCGCGAGGTGCGAGTAGGCGTTGACGTAGGCCTGCTGCATGACGTCTTCGGCCTCGCTCTCGTCCCTCAGGATGGAGCGCGCCACGCGGTACAGCCGCTGGTTGTACCTGCGCATCAGAGCCTCGAACAGTGCCGTCTCGCCGGCGACCACCCGTCGCACGATCTCTTCGTCGTCGGGGGCGAAGCGGAGGCAGGAGCAGCTCGTGCAATCAGCCTCGCCATCCGGCCCGTTCGAGCGGGGCAGGACGAGGGCGTGATCGTGAGAATCGTCGTTCATGCTAGGCCGTCCGCCGGGCATCACCGAGGCCGAGGATCCCGGAGGGTGAGGCTAGGTACCTTTCCGCCAGCGGACTCAGGTACACGCCCCAGTCTGTCAGGACGTTGAAGAACTTGTCGAGCCCGGCCAGGAACGGCCCCAGGACCCCGCCCCTCCCGAAAGAGGTTGTGAACACGCGACGCGTGCTCCTCAGCGGTCGTGCTCCGACGACGACGCCAGACTCGAGATCCAACGGCGGGGCCCAAGGAGGGAGAGGAGCTTCTGACGCGACCGATCGTCCTCGAAAACGCCGCGAAGCGCGCTCGTTGTCGTCAGGAGGCCGGCCTTTCCGACACCCCTCATCTCCATGCAGAAGTGCCGGGCCTGGATCACGACCATCGTACCCGCGGGTTGGAGGCGCTTCTCGATGAGGTCCGCGACCTGCTCCGTCAGCCTCTCCTGGACCTGCGGACGCCGCGCGTAGAAGTCCACTACGCGGGCGAGCTTCGAGAGCCCGACGAGCCGCTCGCTCGGCACGTACGCGAGATGCGCAGTCCCGTAGAACGGCAGGAAATGATGGGCGCAGAGCGAGTGGAAGAGGATGTCCGTTACCGCTACCGCCTCCGCGTAGCCCTCGGCGTTGGGAAAGGTCCGCAGCGTCGGCTCGGCCGCCGCGTAGTACCCGGCGAACAGCTCGCGGAACGCCCGTGCCACCCGCCACTCGGTGCCGGAAAGGTTCGGGTCGTTCAGGTCGAGCCCGAGGGTCTCCATGAACTCGCGGAACTTGATCGCCGCTCTGCGTTCGCTCGGGGCGGCGACTCGCTCCGGCGCGTCGGTTGCGTCGTCCCGAGCGTCGATCGATGCGAGCGTTTGAGCCATCGTCTGTCTCCTCTCGGGAGCAGGCCCGGCCTCCCCCTGTACGGAGTTCGAAGGACGAGGACCGTGACCGCGCCGGCGTGCAAAAGTCTGTGTCGCGAGCAGCCACGTACGCATGCTCTCCAACCCTCGGTTGGTGATCGATGTGACCCGTGCCGCCGCAAGAGTCGTGGCCGCAGCGTAGAGCACCCGCGCTCGGCGACGATGAGCTCACCCTGCGCAAGCCTGCGCAAGATGCTCGCCTCTGAGCAATGAATGCGCCACGCGCGGGCTGGCGATCGTGGGTTATGTGGGCAGCTTGGCTCGGGAAACGACAACGGTTACTGGTCGTGCAGGGTGAGCGAAGGGAGGCTGGCGCGCGCTTTGCCCTGAGGACGTTCATCATGGCCGCCGCCCCTGTCCCATCGCTGCAATCGAGTGCACCGCAGCGGTTGCGATAAGGGAGATCGATCCGGCGGCCGCCAACACCCGAACCGGCGAGCGGCGCTTCCCGCGAGGCTCGGCGGCGCGGTTGATACAGGAGGTCTTTAGATGCCGCGATCATTCAGATTCATTGCCCTGTTCGGCTTCGTGCTGCTCGGGGCTCCTGTCGTGCAGGCGCAGTCGTTCGTACGCTCCACCATCCCGTTCGCGTTCAAGGCGGGGAGCGCCCTCCTCCCGGCTGGTGAGTACCTGCTCCGATACGACAACACGGAGATGTCCGGCGTGCTGCGGTTGCGGAGTGAGGACGGCCATGAGGCCGCCTTCGTCCTCGTGTTGAACGCCGACGTGCCGAAGGGCGTCGGCGAGGCTCGGCTCATCTTCGACAAGCACGAAGGCGAAACGTACGTGCTGACGGAAGTCGTGGGGCTTGCGGCCGATCACGCGCTCCGGGTCGTGGGAACGCGACCGGCGCCGGAGAGCGAGCGCGTCGAAACAGCGGCGGTCGCCTACTGACTCGGACCTGGCGGGGCTCTGACCCCCTCGGGGCGGCGGGGCCGGAGGCGCAGCGTCTCTTCGAGAGCAGCGCGGCCGGCATCCCCGCCGCCCCTGTTCCATCGGGGAGCCAGATCCGAGCAGACCGGCGCTCACCTCGCGTCGGATCCGGAGCCGCGGTCTCGTCGCGATTGCGCCACGAAGGGCGACCGGATTCCAGCTGCGACCGACGCAAACGCCGCGCGGTGGTGTGGCTCGAGCGGCGGGTCACGGCGTTGTGAGCGGCACGAAGGTTGCGTGGAAGGGGGCAGGAGGAGATGACCATGGACAGCTTCACACTCGTCATTCGGGCCGCGCTCGTGACGGTTGCCGTTTTCGCGCTGACGCTCGTGCGTCGGCAGGCACGCACCCGGCCGACCAGCCTCGGACTGTGGCCGCCCGCAGAGAAGCCGGATCGTTCGAGAGCCGGAGACTGACGGGCGGAGTCTCGTCGGCCGATTCGAGGAGAGGAACATGAACACCACGATCTCCGGGAACTATTACCGGAACTATCCCGCCTTGTTCCTGGCGCTCGACGACGTGCTCGAAGCGCTCGGCGAGGGCCGGCCCGACGAGGAGGCGCTGCAGCGCTCGTTCGAGGGGGCGGCGGACCTCTCCCGCGAGCTTCGCACACACGATGGCGCAGGCCAGGGCAAGCAGGACGGTGGACACGGCCTGGGAGTCTAGGGATCACCTCCCGACCAGCGCCGCCATGTGTGCCGGATACCGGTCCCCTTGCACCTTGATCTCGTGGAGCGCCTCATCGATCTCGCGGAGGTCGTCCTCGGCCAGTTCGATGGCCGCCGCGCCGAGATTCTCCTCAAGACGGTGAGACTTCGTTGTGCCGGGAATTGGCACGATCCACGGCTTCTGCGCAAGTAGCCAAGCCAGTGCGATCTGCGCCGGCGTGGCCTTCTTTGCCGCCGCGATCGACGCAATCCGACCGACGAGCGCCTGGTTGGCCTTGCGCGCTTCGGGCGTGAAGCGGGGGACGCTGTTGCGGAAGTCGTCCTTGGCGAACGAGGTGGTCTCGTCGATCTTGCCCGCCAGGAATCCCCTGCCGAGCGGGCTGAAAGGCACGAATCCGATGCCCAGTTCCTCGCACGTCGGCAACGCTTCCGCTTCGGGC
>JBKPBQ010000266.1:0-11652 GCA_046726955.1 Acidobacteriota bacterium | reverse complement strand
CTATTGGGAGTTCAAGGAGCGCCGCGGCATGCGCTACGCCGAGGCCCAGGACCAGCGCCAGAGGCGGCGGAGCGCGGCCCGGCGCCGGGCGCGGCAGGCGGGCACTCGGCGCTCCCGCCCGTCGTCGCGCCGCCGGTAGCTTCCGCGGAGTCCAGGTGAGACGGATCGGGATCCTGACGGCGGGCGGCGACACTCCGGCCCTGAACGCGACCGTGGAGGGCGCGGTCACGCGCGCGAACAAGCGTCGCATCGAGGTCTACGGCTTCATCAAGGGCTTCACGAGCCTGCTCAACCCGCAGGTCCCCCACGTCCACCTGAACCCGCTCTTCAGCGAGATCCCCGAGCTCGACGCCAGCCGCGGGGGCACGATCATCGGCGCCTCCCGCGCCTACGTGGACCCTAGCGACCACGCGACGATGGAGCTCATCACCGACCGGCTCAAGCGGCTGCAGATCGACGGCCTCATCTGCGTGGGCGGGGACGGCACGCTGAACGGCCTGCAGCCTTTCGCCGAGCGCTTCCCCACCGTGCTCGCCCCCAAGACGATCGACAACGACCTCGGGCTCAACCACCGCAACGAACCCGACGACTGGGAGCGGATCCCCGAGGGCTCGGGCTTCCGCTACCGGCTGCGGCCGTCGCGCGCCGCCTTCGACCTCGAGGGCATGATCAACTACGTCACGCCCGGCTACGCGACGTCCGTTTTCGTCTCCGTGGAGGGCGTGCAGCGCATCCGCACCACCGCGGAGAGCCACCGCCGGATCGCGATCGTGGAGGTGATGGGGCGGCAGTCGGGCTACATCGCGCTCGGCACGGCCTACGGCCAGCCCGACCTCATCCTGATCCCCGAGGTGCCGGTGAACGTGCCCAAGCTCGTGGACCGCGTGCGCGAGCTCTACGAGCTGCAGAAGAACGTGGTGATCGTCTGCGGCGAGGGGATCCGCGACGAGGAGGGCCGCGAGCTCGGCGCCCAGCGCATGACCCAGGATCCCGCGGGCAACGTGCTCCTCTCCGGCGCCTCCGAGGCCCTTCGCAACCTCCTCATCCAGCACCTGGGGGACGCCTACTTCCAGAGCTTCCGCCGCGCGGAGTCCGCCCAGGCCGCGATCTTCACGAGAAAGGTCGGGCACACGCAGCGCGGAGGGCGGCCGATCCTCTTCGACCGCTTCCACGGCGTGCAGCTCGGGGGCAAGGCCGTGGACATGCTGCTCGAGGGCCGGAACAACGCAGCCTCGACGCTGCAGTGGAGCCGCGAGAAGGGCTTCACCGTGGACGGCGTCGACGGCAACGCCTTCCGCGACCGCTGGGGCGTCATCCACGCCCGCTATCTCCACCCCGCCTGCTACGACGCGGAGCGCATGCAGCCCTCGCGGCTGGGGGTCGACTACCTGCTGCCGATCTTCACCAACGCGATCGGGCACGCCGACGTCGAAGCGCTCCGCCAGCAGATCTTCGACGCGGGCAGCCTCTTCCGTCCGTACCACTCCGTGAACACGGACGTGAACAAGCGGATCCGCTACCTCGGCCCGCGGGACTGAGCGGGCCCCCAGCCGGGCTGCTCTTCAGCGCCGGCCGAATCGGTAGACCGCGGAGAGCGAGAGGCGCGGGTCCGTGTCGGTGACTCCGTCGCCGCTCAGCACGAGCAGCTCCGCCTGCGCCCGCACGGCCCACCTCGCGTTCAGCCCGTAGTCCGCTCCCCCGCCGAAGGCGAAGCCGAAGTCTGTGTCGCTCGCGCTCACGCCGGCGGCGCTCGCGGACCGCTTGACCAGGCCCAGCAGCCCCTGCGCGAACGGCACGAGCCGGGTCCCGCCGAACGTCCAGCGCGCTCCGGCGAAGAGGCCGAGGTCGCTGAGGTCGGCGCCGCCGAACGAGCCGTAGTGACCGCTGAGGTCGCCCACGGCGCGCAGGGAGCGGCCGAACGGATGCGAGTAGGTGAGCTGCCAGCCGTGCAGGCTCGCCTCTCCCGAGTGCTCGTACGAGTACCCGAAAGAGGCGTCCGCCGCCGGGGCGGACGCCTTCGTAACCTTCTTGGCCGGGGCCGCGGAGGCCGGGGGCGCCGCCATGACGACCGCCAGGACGGCCGCCCCCGAAACCGCCGCGAGCCGAAGCCGCGTGCTGCTCATCAACGCGAGCCCGGCGTGCGAACCCACTACTTCTGGACCTTGACCTCGCTGGCCGTGACCAGCGCCGCGCTCGTGCTGCAGCTCGTGAGCGTGCCGCTCACGTGGACCTTGCTCCCCGCGAGCGGAGTCGGCGGGCAGTCGCCCTTGCCAGGCTGCCCCACGCACTGGAAGCTCGAGGGCCCGGACGTGCTCACGTCCACGAGCTGGCTCGCACGGTTGCCGTTCACCTGGAGCTTGAAGAGCGACGCGGTCCCGCTCGCCACGTTCCCCTCGAGCTCGATGCCCTCGCCCGCGCGTCCGCCGTTGATGATGCAGCTCCCGTTCGGGCTTTCCGCGTCGTGGTCGTCCACCTTCAGCTCGATCACGACCAGCACCGAGCCGTTCACCTGGACGACGACCTTCACCTCGGAGCCTTCGCCGACCCCGGTGACGGTGACCGTTCCAATCGTGACGCCGTCGCGCGTGAACACGAGGGTGAAGGTCCCGACGGGGAGCCCCTCGAGCATGAACGTTCCGTTGCCGGAGACCTTGACCGTGATCGAGGGATCCTCAGCCACGGTGACGGTGATGGCGCCCGGTCCTGAGGACGCGACGGCTCCCGCCGACTGCGCGCTCAGCGAGCCCGGCGCACCCAGCACCGTGCCGCGCACGACGACGGCGCCCGAGGGCGAGCTGGGGCTGCTGCCGCAACCCGCGGCGCCCAGGCCAGCCGCCAGTACACCGACCATAAGAAGTGCGAGTCGCCGATCCATTCGAGACCTCCTCGATGAAACCGTATGCATCATCGTTCGAACGAGGCCCGCAGACAGATGACCCGCGTCACTGTGACGCGGGTCTCACGAAGACGGAACAGCGAGTGCGGTCCGCCTAGGGCTGCTGGATCTTGACCTCGGTGGCATTGAGCACGACGACGCTCCCGCGGCAGCCGAGGAGCGCGCCCGTCACGTGGACCTGCGAGCCGGCCTGGAGGCTCGACTGGCAGGTCCCGCGCTTGGCCCTCCCCACGCAGATGTAGCTGGCGCTTGCCGCCTGCACGTCGAAGAGGTCCTGGACGTGGTCGCCGTTGCGGTCCTCGCGGAAGGCCTGGGCGTTTCCGCTGACCACGACGCCTTCGACCGTCAGGCTGGCGCCCACCGACTGGCCGTCGACCGTGCACGGCGTCGGCGGCGGCAGCGTCGGGTTGCCGATGATGACGACCACCATGACGAAGGACCCGCCGTCGAAGACGACGGTGATCTGGATCTGCTCGCCCGGCTGCACCCCGACGATCGACTGCGTCCCGATCGTGACTCCGTTCTGGGTGAACACGAGTGTGTAGCTGCCCGGGGGCAGCCCGTTGATGACCGCGGTCTCCCCCGGGTTGACCGTCGTCTGCAGCGACGGGAACTGGAGCACCGTGATCGTGATCGGATCGTTCGTCACCGCCGACAGGTGGACGCGGCCCTGCTCGCGGCCGGGCGCATCCGCGCTCGCGGTGGGAACGACGGTGATCGAGGGGCCGGAGCCGGACGTCGCCAGGTCTGCGACCTCGGTCGGCGCGAGCGGGCTCTTGCCGCACCCCACCGCCGAGAAAACGGCCAGCGCCCCTGCCAGGAAGACCGTCCTCGTTTGTCTCGTCATCGTTGTGCCTCTCCTGTGGACCAGCTTAGAGGTCGGCCGAAGAGGCCCGCGTGAGCACGAGCACCGGTGATTTTGCTCACAACGCCGCGTAACTCGCAGGCCGGCGAAGGGATGAAAGCGGCCTCTTCGCGTGGAAGGAGTAGTCACCTTTCGCAAACCCCGCCGGCGCACCATAATCGGGGCATGCACCGGGAATTGATCCGCCGTCTCCCCAAGACCGATCTGCACGTGCACCTCGACGGCTCGCTCCGCCTCGCGACGCTCATCGACCTCGCGCGGCAACGGCGCGTGGCGCTGCCCTCGGAGACCGAAGAGGGACTCCGCCGGCAGGTGTTCCGCGAGCGCTACCACGACCTCGCGGAGTACCTCGAGGGCTTCCAGTACGCGGTGGCCGTCCTCCAGGACGAGGAGTCGCTGGAGCGCGCGGCTTTCGAGCTCGCCGAGGACTGCCAGGCGGAAGGCGTGCGCTATCTGGAGGTGCGCTTCGCGCCGCAGCTCCACGTGAACCCCGGCTTCGCGATGCCGGACGTGGTGCGCGCGGTCGATCGCGGGCTGCGCCGGGCCGCGGAGGCCTTCAACCGGCGCCCGGAGGTCGCCTCCGGGCAGGAGCCGCGGTTCGCGGCGGGCATCATCCTCTGCGCGCTGCGCTTCTTCCTGCCCCAGTTCTCCTCGGGCTACCGGCAGTTCTTCGAGGCCATGCCGGAGGCTCCGGAGAGCGAGGTGTACGCGGCGGCGAGCCTCGAGGTGGCGCGCGTGGCGGCGCGCCTCAGCCGGGACGAGGACCTGCTCGTCGTCGGTGTCGACCTCGCGGGCAAGGAGAAGGGCTATCCCGCCGAGGACCACCGCCAGGCCTACCAGGTGGCCCACGCGGCGTTCCTGGGCAAGACCGTCCACGCGGGAGAGGACTACGGACCCGAGTCGATCTTCCAGGCCATCACGGATCTCCACGCCGACCGCATCGGCCACGGGACCTGGCTCTTCGACCACACGAAGGTCCACGACCCGAAGATCACGGACAAGAAGCGCTACGTGGAGGAGCTCGCGCAGTACGTCGCGGACAAGCGCGTCACGGTGGAGGTCTGCCTCACGTCCAACCAGCAGACCGTCCCCGAGCTGGCCGCCGACCTGCGGCTCCACCCTTTCGGCGAGATGCGGCGCCGGAAGCTGTCCACCACCTTCTGCACCGACAACCGCCTCGTCTCCGACACGAGCGTCACGAACGAGATCGCGCGCGCCGTCGAGGCCTTCGACCTCACCGAGCGCGAGGTCCGCGACATCCTCATCTATGGGTTCAAGCGGAGCTTCTACCCAGGGACCTACCTCGAGAAGCGCACGTACGTCCGGCAGGTCATCGACTACGCGGACAAGGTGCTCGCGGGAGGACCGGAGCCGAGGGCGGCCGGCTAGCAGTACCTCGCAACTGAAGTCGTGTCCGCAGGGAGGCGCGCGGCACTCGCTTCGCGCGCTCCGGCCTGGGCGAGCCCGGCGCCCAGGCGCCGCGCTCGCCATCGGCATTCACCGTACAGTCGCGCGCTACCGCGAGGCGCGCGCGCCTTTCGTCACACGACTTCCCGTCTGGAATCGCTAGCGCACCGTCCGGATGGGGCCGGGCGGGATGCCTATGCGCTCCCGCATTCCTTCGACGACGAAGTGCGGGTAGTCGGTGGCCAGCCAGGAAACACCGCCGGCGACGAGGACCGCGAGCGGCAGCGCGGCCAGGGCGGCGAGGGTTGCCGTGCCCACCGGCTTCTTCTTCGATCGCACGAACGCGAAGGCCGCGGCCTGAAGGCCCAGGATCAGGACGAAGCCGAGGTTCCCCAGGGCGCGGCTCTCGCACCACGGGCAGTGCGGGCCTTCCTTCGCGTGGATGTTGCAGTGGTCTCCCGCCCCGCCCCACATCGTCTCGCAGCCGCAGCGGAACACCTGATGGCAGAGCGGGTACAGCAGGACGCTCGTGACCGCGAGGATCGCTAGCGCGGCCGCCGCCGTCTTCACCGCGGGGCGCTCTCTTTCGGCTGGATCTCGACGTCCCGCCTCTCCGCCCGGCGCAGGATCGTCAGGGGGACGCGCTGGCCGATCGGGCCGTCGGTGAGAAGACGGTGCAGGGCGTCGATGTCGGCCACCGGCTCGCCGGCGAGGCCGACGATCACGTCGCCCTCCGCGAGGCCGGCCGCCGCCGCGGGAGAGCCCGTCTCCACCGACACCACGAGGACGCCGCTCGGCACGGCGAGGCGGTAGAAGCGGACCTGGTTGCGTGAGAACGGCACCGTCTGCCCGCCGATCCCCAGCCAGGCGCGCCGGATCCGCCCGTCCTTGATGAGACGTCCGGCCACGAACTCGGCCGTGCGGATCGGGATCGCGAAGCAGATCCCCTGCGCGGGCCGGATGACGGCGGTGTTCACCCCCACGACTTCGCCCCGCGAGGAGACGAGCGGGCCTCCGGAGTTCCCGGGGTTGAGCGCGGCGTCGGTCTGGATGAGGTCGTCCATGAGCCTCCCCGACTGCGAGCGCAGCGAGCGTGAGAGCGCGCTCACGACGCCGGCGGTCACCGAGGCCTGGAAGCCGTAGGGATTGCCGATCGCGACCACGAGCTGGCCCGGTCGAAGCGTGCGCGAGTCGCCGAGGCGAACGGGAACGAGGCCCTGGGCGCCGAAGCGCAGGACCGCGAGGTCCGTGTCGGGATCGTCGCCCACCACGTCCGCGGCGCAGGCCTGGCCGTCGGCCAGCCGCACCTCGACCTGCCGCGCTCCCTGCACGACGTGGCTGTTGGTGAGGGTGAAGCCGTCGGGAGTGAAGACGAAGCCCGAGCCGGAGCCGCCGGGTCCGCGCCCCCGCGTGCGCCGCACCTCGACGTTCACGACCGCGGGCGCGACCGCGTCCACCGCGCGCGTCACCGCCCGCGAGTAGGCGTCGAGAAGCTCGGAGTCGTCGGGTGGAAGGGCGACGGCGGGCCGAGCCTCCGGCTCGTCCCCGGAATGGGCGACGGGGAAGGAAAGGATCATGAAGACACCTTACAAGGGATTCGAGCGCGTCGCGAACTCGGTCTTTCCGATCGCCTCCCGGTAGTGATGGAGCGACCAGTGGACGCTCGGGAACGCGAGGTCGTCCCAGGGGATCTCGTCCCAGGCGAAGAGCCGGACCTCCAGGCTCTCCTCGCCCGCGGCGACGTCGGGCGTGCGCAGGCGCGCTCGATAGATGATGTGGATCTGGCTGATGCGAGCGACGCTGTAGACACCCAGCAGGCCGTCGATGTCGATCTCCGCCCGCGCCTCCTCCCAGGCCTCGCGTCGCGCCCCGTCTTCGGCCGTCTCCTTCTCCTCGAGGAAGCCCGCGGGCATCGTCCAGTAGCCGCGGCGTGGCTCGATGGCGCGGCGGCAGAGCAGGATCTTCTCCTCCCAGGTGCAGACGGCGCCCACGACCACCTTCGGGTTGACGTAGTGGATGAAGCCGCACTCGTCGCAGACGAGCCGGGGACGGTTGTCTCCGGCCGGCACCTTCTCGCTGAACGCGGGCGGGCGCTCGCCCATCGCGCTACCAGCGGTGGAAGGCGGGATGGCCTTCCTTGACGGCCACGAATACGCCGCGGCAGGTTGCGGTGACCTTGCCCCGCGCGTGCAGCTCGGCCTCGACGGTCGCCCGGTCCGCGGTGGAGTCGATGACGCGGGCGTGGAGCTCGACCTCGCCGTCGGTAGGGGTCGGCCGCCGGAGCTTGACGTGGAACTCCGAGGTGACCGTGCACGGCGGGTGGTCCGCCCCCGCCTTTCGCATCAGGTGCATGGCCCCCGCCCAGTTCCCGTGGCAGTCGAGGAGCGTCCCGATGATGCCGCCGTTCAGGACGCCATCGAACGCCTCGTGATGTGGCTCGGGCCGGAAGCGCGCGACGAAGTCGCCGTCCGTCTCGTAGCTCTTGAGCCGCAGCCCCTTCGGATTCGCGGGCCCGCAGCCGAAGCAGTGGTTGCTCGGCGCGTAGCGGTCCTGGACGCTCTCGGCCATCGCTCGTGCCATTCTAAGTCGCGCCGGCCTTAGTGCAGCCGCTCGAGGGCTCCGCGGGCTTCCTGCCGAACGGAGGGATCGGGATCTCCCGTCGCGCGCTGGAGCGCCGCCGCCGCGGGACGTGCAGCCGCGCCGATTCGGCCCAGGGCCCGCGCGGCGTGGAGGCGGACGGCCTCGTTCGGGTCGGCGAGCGCGCCCTGCAGATCGCCCACGGCCTCCGCGGCCGCGGGGCCGATGCGTCCCAGCGCCCGTGCGGATCGCCATCTCCGGCCCGCGTCAGGGTCCTTCAGCGAGGCCACGAGTGCGGGAACTGCCTGGGCCGCGCCCGGCCCGATCCGGGCCAGGGCCGCCGCCACCACGGCCGCCGTGTCATCTTCATTGAGTGCGGCCACGAGGGCGGGCACTGCCTCGCTGGCCGCGCCCTCGAGGTTGCCGAGGGCCCAGGCGGCGAAGCCCCTGACGTAGGGATCGGGGTGGGAGAGGGCGGCGCTCAGGGCTTGGACGTCGGCGGGCTCCGGTCCCACGCGCGTCCAGGCCTGCGCGGCTTCGTAGCGTACGGTCTCGCTCGGGTCGGCGAGCGCTCCCGCCAGCGCGCTCGCAGAGGCCCGCGCCTTCTTGCCGAGGGCGCCCAGCGACCGCGCCGCGGCGGCGCGCACGCGTGCGCTCTCGTCCTTCTGGAGCCGCTCGGCGAGCGGCCGAACGGCGTCGTCCCCATCTCGTCGCAGCGCCCACGCCGCGGCCGCTCTCGCTTCCGCGTCGCCGGCGGTCAGCAGCTTCGACGGCGCGACCGCCCCTGCCGCGCGCAAGGTCTCGGCGTCCGAGTAGCCGTCGGGAAGGAGACCGGACGCGAGGATCGTGTCCGCGACGAGGGAGGCGCCGGATGGGCTCAGGTGGTCGTAATCCACGAACGCCGTCGGGCCCACGCGCGAGAGCGTGGGCAGGAGGTCCAGGCAGCGCAGCTTCTCGGCCCGGCAGTAGTCCGCGATCCGCTCCTGGACGAGGGGCCGCGGCGCGCCCGCTTCGACCTGGAACCGGAACGGGAAGACGACGATCGCAAGCGTCGCGTCGTCCTTCTCGACCTCCATCCGCAGCGCCTTCACCTCGTCCAGGAACCGCCCGAGCGCTTCGCGAACCGGCGGCGAGTCGGGCGCGTCGAACAGCCGCTCCACGCTGTCGATCTCGCGCCCGCCCGCGTTGACGAGGCGGCGCACGAGGGCGGAGTGCTCGTGCAGGCGGGCGAGCCACGTCGGCGGCCGCGTCAGGTTGTTCTGCAGCTCGGGGATGTCGTTGAGGCAGACGGCGAGCAGCGCCTGGTCGGGGCGGTAGCGGCGCGCGATGCGCTCCCAGGCGATCCGCTCCTGGCGGGTGGACCAGCCCCAGAGCGCGACATTCATGACTTCGACGCGGCGGCCCGCCGCGGCGAGGCGCGCCTCCATCACCTGGGGGAAGGCCTCGTACGGGCGGATCTCCGCCCCCAGCGTCACGCTGTCGCCGAGGACCGCTACCCGCCAGAAGCCTTCCGGCTTCTCCACCGGCCGCGTGCGGTCGCGCAGGCCGTCTCGGTTGAACTCCTCCCACGGCGGCCAGCCCATCGCCTCGGTCTTCATCGTGTAGAACTGGCCGGGCATCTTCTCGGACCAGTCCCAGATGTAATCGGCCACCGGCGGAGGTGGCGGGCGCTTGGGCTCGAAGAGCCGGGCGGCCCCCTCGAGCGCAGCGAGGAAGAGGACGGTGGCCGCCAGGGCGAGACCGAGGTTCAGGGCGGCGCCGCGCAGCCTCACGGGCCGGCCGCCGCCTCGAGCGCCGTCGAGATGCGCGACCAGTGGGTTCCCTGCCAGAAGAGCCGATCGCAGTCGGCGCAGAGGAAGTACTCGTCCTTCCAGAGCGCGGTGCGCGGCGGGATGCGGGGCCGCACGTCGTCCTTGCGGGCGGGCACGAGCGCTCCCCCGCAGGCCATGCATCGGGCGTCCCGCGGCCGGAGGCCGAGGTCCCGCAGGACCATGGCCAGTTGTCCCGAGAGGCCGAGCGTCGAGGGGAGCCAGAGGACGAGCGCCTTCTCGTCGCGCACGACGCGCCGGTCGAGCAGCCCCGCGTCCGTCGTGAGGAGGACGAGGCCGGGATCCGCCACCGCCGCCGCGAGGCCAGCCTCCGTGCCGCTCTCCCGGGCCTCGTAGCCCGCGGCGCGCAGCCAGCGCAGGAGGCCGAGGAGGCTCGGGTCGCCGACGAACCGCGGAGGCGGGCCTTTCTCGAATCGGCGCCACGGCGGGATCGCGACCGAGCAGGCGCCCGTGACCTCGACGCGCCGGACGACGCGCTTCCGCGTGAACTCGTAGCGGTCGGCCAGGGACTGGACGAGGGGCAGACCGTGCCGTCGGCTGTGATCGCGGGCGCGCGACAGCAGCAACTCGACCCCGAACTCGAGCCGGCGCGGCCGTACGAGCGCGAGAAGCTGGCGGAACCGGTGGCGAAAGCCTTCCTCGAGTCGGCCCGTCATCACGGCAAGCTTACCTCCGGGCCTTGCCCTTTCCCCGCTTCGGGGCGACGCTACTGAACCGATGCCTCGCAGCCGGCGTCAGTCTCACGGTGGACGCGAATTGCCGTGGACGGGCATGAATGAGCTGGCCGGCCGCTGGCCGGGCGCGTGGGTGAGCGACGATCCCGCGCGGGCCGAAGCCGAGGCGGCGCGCGAGCGGGAGGCTTTGCTCGTCGAGGCGGCCCCGCTGGCCTACCGCGTCGCGCTCGCGGTCCTCCGCCACCACCAGGACGCCGAGGACGTCGCCCAGGAGGCGCTCGCCCAGGCCTGGTCGCGCTTCCACACGCTGCGCGACCGCGATTGCTTGCGGGGCTGGCTGGCCCGCATCGCGTGGCGGCGCGCCCTCGACCGACGGCGCGCCGAGCGCCGGCGCGAGAAGTACGAGGTCCTGACGCCGGTCCCCGGCGGCGACGCCGAGGCGGAGATGGCGGCGCGGGAGCGACAGCAGCGCGTCTGGGCCGAAGTCGATCGGCTGCCCGAGAAGCTCCGGATCGTCGTGGTCCTCGCCTCGCTCCTGGGCCACGACCTCCGCGAGGTCGCCGGGCTGTTGGGGCTACCCGAAGGAACGGTGAAGTCGCGCCTCTTCCTGGCCCGGCGCGCATTGGCGGAGAGGCTCCGGTGAGCGCGCACGTGTCGGTGTCCCTCCTGCGCGATCACGCGGCGGGTGCTTCCGTCCCCCCCTCCTTCGGCGAGCACGTTGGCGTCTGCGCCGAGTGCGCGGCCGTCCTCGAAACCGAGCGACGCCTGCTCGCCGAGATCGACGACGTCCTCGGCGGCGTCCGCGACGCTCACCCGTCGCCCGCCTTCGTCGCCCGGGTGCGCGCCCTGGCCGTCGCTCCCGCGTCGCCTCGCTGGTCGCCCCCGCAGCTCTTTTGGGCGGCCGCGGCGCTCGCCCTCGCGCTCACTCCGGTCGCGCTGCGTCTTGCGGCGCCGCCGCAACCCTCGGTTCCTTCCGCCGATCGCTCGCCGCGGGCCTCGGCGCCGAGCGCGCCCGTCATGCTGGCCTCCGTGCCGCCGTCCAATCCGACTCCCGCTCCGTCCCGCCGGCCGCGGCGTCGCGCTGCTCCTCCCGCCGAGCCGATCGTTCCATCGGGCCAGGAGACCTTGATCGTCCGGTTTGCCGCGCTCGTGGACAGTGGCGCCGTCGAGGCTCGCGCCCCGACCGAATCGGATGTGTCCCAGAGCCCGCTCCCGTCACCGCAGGAGCTCTACCTGCCTCCCTTGAGCCTCGCGCCCCTCGAGGTCGACGAGGCTCCGTCCGAGGACTGAATGAAGAAGATGACAGTGGCCGTCCTGCCCGCTCTCGCCGTGCTCGGTCTCGCCTCGACGCTGGCTTCTTCACAGGAACCGGCGCCCCCCGCGCCTTCGGCCCCGGCGCGACCT
>JBKPBQ010000265.1:0-4081 GCA_046726955.1 Acidobacteriota bacterium | reverse complement strand
CGCCGGCGCCGACGCCACCGCCTCTCCCTCCGCCGCGATCACCCCCACGACGGTGTTGATCGGCACGGTCGTCCCCGGCGCCACGCGGATCTCCTTGAGGATGCCGGAAGCCGGAGACGGGATCTCCGCGTCCACCTTGTCCGTGGAGATCTCGAAGAGCGGCTCGTCGCGCTCGACGCGGTCGCCGACGTTCTTCATCCACTTGGTGACCGTTCCTTCGGCGATCGATTCCCCCATCTGGGGCATGATGACGTCGGTCATGCGTCGATCTCCTCGCGAGGCTCAGCGATCATGAGGCTCAGTAATCATAGATCGCACGGATGGCCTTGCCCACCTTCTCGGCGTTGGGCAGGAAGTAGTCCTCGAGCGGCGGCGAGTACGGCACCGGCGTGTCCGGGGGCGCGACGCGCACGACCGGCGCGTCTAGGTACTCGAAGGCGCGCTCCGCGATGAGGGCTGCGATCTCGCCTCCGGGCCCGCCCGTGCGCGTGGCCTCGTGGAGGACGATGACCTTCCCCGTGCGCGCCGCCGTGTTCAGGATCGCCGCCTCGTCGAGGGGAAGCAGCGTGCGCAGGTCCAGGACCTCGACGCTGATGCCGTCCTTCGCCGCCTCCTTGGCCGCGTCGAGCGCCACGTAGAGCATGGCCCCGTAGGTGATGATCGAGACGTCCTTGCCCGCGCGGGCGAGGCGCGCCTGGCCGATGGGCACCTCGATCGCCCCGTTGGGCACGTCCTCCTTGATGCGCCGGTAGAGGAACTTGTGCTCGAGGAAGAGCACGGGGTCCGGGTCGCGGATGGCCGCGGTGAGCAGACCCTTGGCATCGAGCGCGGTGGCCGGCGCCACGATCTTGAGCCCCGGGACGTTCATGAAGTACCCCTCGGGGTTCTGGCTGTGGAAGGGGCCGCCGTGCACGCCGCCCCCGGCCGGACCGCGCACCACGATGGGGACGCTCGCTCCCCAGCGGTAGCGCGTCTTCGCCGCGTAGTTGACGATCATGTCGAAGGTGCAGGAGACGAAGTCGATGAACTGCATCTCCGCGATCGGACGCATGCCCATGAGGGCCGCCCCGACGGCCGCCCCCACGATCGCGGTCTCGCTGATCGGCGTGTCGATCACGCGCGTCTCGCCGAACTTCTCGAGGAAGCCCTGCGTGGCGCGGAAGGCCCCGCCGTAGGTCCCGACGTCCTCCCCGATCACGAACACGCGCTCGTCGCGCTCCATCTCCTCGAGCATGGCCAGGCGGATGGCCTCGAGGTACGTGATCTGCGCCACTACTTCTTCCCCTCCCACTCCCGGACGAGGGGGGGAACCGGCGGCTCGACGCGACGGTCGGCGTAGACACCGGAGAGGCCGTCCGTGGGCTCGGGAAGGGGGCTCGCTTCCGCCCAGGCGACGTCCTCCGCGAGCATGGCCTCGATGCGACCCTTGATGGCGGCGAGATCCGCCGGACTCGCGAAGCCTTCCTCGAGGAGCCGGCGCTCGTACCGCACGATCGGGTCCTTGCGCGACCACTCCTCGAGGAGGTGGGCAGGCACGTACTTCATGTCGTCGTGCTCGGCGTGTCCGCGCATCCGCATGGTGTCGGCCTCGATGAGCGTCGGGCCACGTCCCTGCCGCGCGCGCTCGATGGCACGGCGCGTGATCTCGTAGACGGCGAGGACGTCGTTGCCGTCAACCTGGTCGCCGTAGCAGCCGTAGGCGCGGGCGCGGTCTACGAAGACGGGGTTTGCCGTCTGCTTCGACGTGGGAGTGGAGTAGGCGTACTTGTTGTTCTCGACGATCACCACGAGCGGGGCCTTCTGCACGCAGGCCAGGTTGAAGCCCTCGTGGAAGGCGCCGGTCGAGGTGCCGCCGTCGCCGATCCAGGTGAGGGCGACCGTCTTCTTGCCTTTCATCCGCTCCGCGATCACCGCGCCCACCAGTACGGAGACCATGTCCCCGAGCATCGAGATCACGGAGGGCATGCTCCCGTCCTCGGAGAGCCAGCCGAAGTGGACGTTCAAGTCGCGGCCGCGCGTGGGGCCGGTGGCCTTGGCCATGTACTGGGCGAACACGTCGCGGGGTCGTCCGCCGCGCACGAAGATCGCGCCCAGGTTCCGGATGAGCGGAGTGAAGATGTCGCCGCGCTCGAGCGCGTAGGCGCTGCCCACGGAGCAGCCCTCCTGCCCGAGGCTGCGGTAGAGCCCGCCCACCACCTTGCCCTGCCGGTAGAGGTTCGTGAGCCTCTCCTCGACCAGGCGGTTGAGGAGAAGCCAGTGCCAGATCTCCAGGCGCTGGGCCCGGCTCAGCTCCGCGACCGGAGGACGGGGCGCGGGCGACGCGGAGGCGCCTGCGGCCTCAGGCGTCGATGGCGTGGCCGTAGACCGCTTCTGCCGCCTGCATGAGCGCTTCGGGCAGGGTGGGATGCGGGTGGACGGTGCGGAAGATCTCCTCGGTCGTGGCCTCGAGCCGGAGGGCCACGCAGGCCTCGGAGATGAGGTCGGTGGCGTGGGGACCGACGATGTGGATGCCGAGCACCTCGTCGTACCGGGCATCGGAGACGACCTTCACGAACCCGTCGGGATGGTTGATGATGCGGGGCTTCGCGAGGTTGCCGAAGCTGAAGCGGCCGACCTTCACGTCGTACCCGCGCTTCTTCGCCTCCGCCTCCGTGAGCCCCACGCCCGCCACCTCGGGACGGCAATACGTCGCGGAGGGGATCCGGTCGTAGTTGAGCGGCTCGGTCGGCTTGCCGGCGAGCCGCTCCGCGACGCCGATGCCCTCGAAGGAGGCGACGTGCGCGAGCTGCGGGTGGGGCTTGCCGTCGACAGTGACCACGTCCCCGATCGCGTAGACGCCGGGCTCGTCGGTGGCCATCTTCGCGTCCACCTTGATGTAGCCGCGGTCGAGCTGGACCTTCGTGCTCTCGAGGCCGAGTCCGTCCGTCACCGGCCCGCGCCCCACGGCCACGAGCAGCATCTCGGCGGTGACCGTGCTCGAGGCGCCGGTCACGTTCTTGAAGCCGACCTCGATGCCCGTCGCGCTCTTGAGCGCGGCCTCGGTCTTCGCTCCGGTGAAGATCGCCATCTGCTTGCCGAGCAGCTTCCCGGCCTCCGCCGAGATCTCCTCGTCCTCGAGCGGGAGGACGCGCGGCAGCATCTCGATCACCGTGACCGTCGACCCGAAGCGGGCGAAGATCGACGCGAACTCGACGCCCACCGCGCCCGCGCCGATCACGACGAGGCTGCGGGGGATCTGGCGGAGCTGGAGGATGTCGTCGGAGGTGACGATCGCCCGGCCGTCAGGCACGAGGCCGGGGATGCTGCGGGGCCGCGAGCCCGTGGCGAGGATCACGCTCTTCGTCTGGACCTTGGTGTCGCCCTGCTCGCCCTTCACCACCACCGTCTTCGGGCCCTCGAGCCGGCCCTGGCCCTTGAAGAGCTGGATCTTGTTCTTCTTGAAGAGGTAGGTCTCGATCCCCTTGCTCAGCCTCTGCACGATCCGGTCCTTGCGGTTCATGAGGACGGGGAAATCGAGAGAGACGTTCTCGGCGACGATGCCGAGTTCCTTGCCGTTGCGCACGTCCTCGAGGAGATCGGCGCTGTGGAGGAGGGCCTTCGTGGGGATGCAACCCCGCTGCAGGCAGGTGCCGCCGCAGCCCGCGGGATCGCGCTCGACGACCGCCGCCTTCAATCCCATCTGCGCCGCACGAATCGCGGCCACGTAGCCGCCGGGTCCGCTGCCGATCACGGTGACGTCGAAGATCTCCCCGTTGGCCAAGCGTTCTCCTTTCTCCGACGCAGCGACCCTCCACGCTACCAGACGGCGCCGGGGCTGACAAGGCGAGCGCTTTGATACAATCTAACGAACGAATCATGTCTGAACCGGTCCTCGTCGCAATCGCGATCGTGTTCTGCCTGCTCGGCAACGGGTTCTTCTCGGGCAGCGAGATCGCGGTCATCTCCGCGCGCCGCAGCCGGATCGAAGCCCTCATCGCGGAAGGGAGCCGGGGAGCGGAGCGCGTCAAGTTCCTCCAGGAGAACATGGACCAGTTCCTGGCCACCGCCCAGATCGGGGTGACCCTCATGGGCACCCTCGCCG
>JBKPBQ010000264.1:0-4043 GCA_046726955.1 Acidobacteriota bacterium | reverse complement strand
ACATGATGCCGTGCTTGTCGCAGATCTCGCGGACGCCCTGCACGTAGCCGTCGGGCGGGATGAGGATGCCGTTCGTGCCCACGACCGTCTCCATGATGAAGCCGGCGATCGTGTGGCCACCCTCGTAGCGGATCACGTCCTCCAACTCCTTCAGGCAGACGTCCACCGGCTCCGGGTCCTTGCGCGCCCACTTGTGGAAGTCCGGAGCGCGGACGACTCCCGGGATCCCGGGCTCCGAGGCCCACCGCCGGGGATCGCCCGTGAGCGTGATCGCGCCGCCGGTGCCTCCGTGGTACGAGCGGTAGCGGACGAGGATCTTGTGGCGCCCGGTGAAGGCTCGCGCGATCTTGATCGCGTTCTCCACCGCCTCCGCCCCGCCGTTCGTGAAGAAGAAGGTGTCGATGTCGCCGGGGCAGATCTCGGCGAGCTTCGCGCCCAGCTTGGCCCGCGGCTCCGTGGCCATGAAGGGGTTCGCGTAGGCGAGGACGGCCGCCTGCTCCTGCACCGCCTTGATCACCTTGGGGTGGCCGTGGCCCACGTTCGTGCACATGAGCTGGCTGTTGAAGTCGAGGAAGCGCTTCCCGTCGGGCGTCCAGAAGTAGACGCCCTTGGCGCCGGCCACGGGGATCGGGTCGACCTTCGATTGCGCGGACCACTCGAAGATCGTGTGTCGCCTGGTGAGGGCGACCATCTCCTCGCCCTTCATCGCCCCGGTGACTGCCGTAATCGTCGTCATCTCGATCTCCTTTGCGATCCCTTGCCCGGCTACATCCCCGGCGGCTGGAACCGCCCGTCCACCGCCGTCCACCCCCCGTCCACGAAGAGCACGGTGCCCGTAATGTAGCTCGCCGCGTCCGACACCAGGAAGAGCGTCGGGGCCGCGATCTCCTCGGGCCGCGCCCAGCGGCCGAAGACGCTCTTGGCCGAATAGGCCTTGTACCACTCCGGGTTGGCCTTGATGGGCGCGGTGAGCGGCGTGTCCACGACGCCCGGGGCCACCGCGTTCACGCGCACTCCCTTCGGCCCGAACTCCGCCGCCGCGGTGCGGACGAGCTGCACGATCGCGGCCTTGGTGGCGGCGTAGACGCTCTGGCCCGGCTCCACCACGAGCGAGCGGATGGAGGAGAAGAGCACGATGCTGCCCCGGCCCTGCTCGGTCATGATCTGTCCCGCCGCGCGCAGGACGTTGAAGTTGCCCTTGATGTTCACGTCGAGGACGCGCGCGAGCTCGTCCTCGGCGTAGGCGAGGATCGGCTTGCGCACGTTGATGCTGGGCGTGCAGATCGCGATGTCGAGGCTCCCGTGCCGCGCCTTCAAGTCGTCGAAGCACATGTGCACGGAGGCGCCGTCGCGGATGTCCACCGCCCGCGCCTCGGCGCCGGCGCCGATCCGGCGGGCCACGTCCTCCGCCTTCGTCGTGTCCACGTCCAGGCAGGCGACGCGCGCGCCCAGCCGCCCGCAGCCCAGGGCCACCGCCTCGCCGATGCCGGAGCCCGCCCCGATGATGGCGGCGACCTTGCCGTCCAGGCGGAACGCCTCTTCCATCCGCGCTCCTCGCGAAAGCAACGGCCATCATACGCCAACCGTTGCAGTCGCGAGGACGCGCGTCCCGCTCGTCCGCCCGCCGGCTACTGGTTCTTCACGACGTTCAGGAAGGCCTTGATCTGCGGGGCCTCCGGCGCGTCGGGAGCGAGCTGCAGGTAGTTCTCGAAGGCCTGGGCCGCCCGGTTGACGTCGCGCATCTCGTAGAAGATGACGCCGGCATCCCGCCAGGGCGCGGCCATCTTGGGGTCGAGCTGGATCGCGGTCGCGAACTCGTCCATCGCCCGCTGGGCGTTCTGCTCCTTGCCCTGCGCCCAGAGCACGCGCCCGAGGTTGTAGTGGGCCTGCGCGTTGTTCGGGTTGCGGTCCACCGCGGCCGCCAGGCCGCGAGCCGCCTGCGCGTACTGCTTCGACTCGTAGTTCGCCATCGCGTTCTGCTGCTTGAGCTGCTCCACCGCCGCCAGGTGCTCGGCTTCTCCGGTCCGGAGCTTGTCCCGCGACACGTAGCCCCGGTAGTCGAGGTTGATCGCTTTCGTGAGGTTGTGGATGCGGGCCACGTGCGTCGAGTGGTCGGAGAAGAACCAGTTCGAGGCCTTGTCCTGGTCCTTGGTGTACTTGCTGAACACGCGCCAGACCTCAGGGGCCTCCATGTAGTCGTAGCCCGCGTTGACCATGTAGTAGAGGCCGATGACGTCGGCCTCGTCCTCGAGCTTGCGGCCGTGCCCGTTGACCGCGGCGTTGAGCGCGACCTGCGATCCCGCCCCCGAGATGAGGCTGGCCGCGGTGGCGCTCTGCGTGCCCACCACCGCGCCCGCGATCATGCTCCCGAGGCCGAACCACTTCGACTTCGACTGCTGGCTCTTGTAGCCGCGGTAGCCGTGGCGGTGGGTGGCGTGGGCGATCTCGTGGCCGAGCACGGTGGCGAGCTGGGCCTCGTTCTCGAGGGCGGCGAGGAGGCCCGAGTGCACGACGACCGTGCCGTCGGGCAGCGCGAAGGCGTTGAGCGACTCGTCGTTGATGAGCGTGAACGTGAAGTTGAGCTGCTGGGGATCCACCCATTTCGGCACGAGGCTCCGGCCCACCTTCTCGACGTAGGCCTGCAGCTCGGGGTCGTGGATCGGCTTGAGCTGCCCTTTGACCTGCCCGACCTCCTGCTTCACCTCGGCCATGAACTGCGCCTCCTCGCCCTCGTAGCCGGCGGGAAGGACCTGGCCGTTCTTGAGCTCGATCGAGCGGTCGTCGAGACGGATGCCCTTGCCCTTGAAACGCATTCCTTCCTTGAGTCCCTGCGGCGGCGGCGCGCCCTTGGGCAGGCGGATCTCGTCACCGTCCACGAGGAAGAGCTTGGGCGTGATGCCGTCGACGACCCCCTCGATCTCCTCCTCCTGGAAGCGGCCGTCCTTGACCTTGACCTGGCGCGCCGTCCAGCCCGCATCGGTCTCGCGGGCCTCGACCTCGACCTCCCAGCCCACGTGGAGATCCTTGACGGTGATGTCCTTCTGGTTCGGCCGCTCCACCTTCGTGTCCGCGGTGAGGGCGACCTTCTCGCCGTCCACGTTGATCAGGGAGGGCGAGGCCTCCACGATGAATCCCTTGAGCTTCTCGGCGGACGCGGCGGTCCCCACCAGCAGCAGCACGGCGCACCCAGCGACGGTTCTCGTGGTTCGCATTTGGGAATCCTTTCCGACACCCCCAGCCGCTTCGCGGCGCTCGTTGTTCGACTCGGGGGGGGTCTTCGACTGCGAGAGGGTAGCGCAAGGCGTGGACCGATCCGCCGGAAAAATCGGCGGCCGAGCCTGCTAGGATTCGGGCCCGTGACCGCCTCCCCGCCGTCCCTCGCGCGTCGGCGTGTCCTCCGGTACCTGGCGGCGAGCCCGCTCGTTGCCGCCTGGGGTGGGGACGGGACGACCTCGCCGGCGGACGAGCGCTCGGCCTCGCCACGCCGCTTCCTCGACACCGCGGACGAGAAGCCGATCGCCGCCGCCGCGGACGCGATCTACGTGTTCGACTACGAAGTCGTGGCCCGCCGCAACCTCCCGCCCGCGCACTACGGGTACATCGCCACGGGAGTGGACGACGACCGCACGCAGCGGGCGAACCGCGAGGCGTTCGAGCGGATCCAGATCCGCGCGCGGCGCCTGGTGGACGTGACGCGGATCGACACGCAGACGGAGCTCTTCGGGCGCACGTACGAGACGCCGCTCTTCCTCTGCCCGGCGGCGAGCCAGAAGGCATTCCACCCGGAGGGCGAGCTTGCCGTGGCCCGGGCGGCGCGCCAGGCGCGTCACCTCCAGATGCTCAGCACGGACACGACCGTCCCCATCGAGGACGTGATCGCGGCCCGCGGCGAGCCCGTCTTTTTCCAGCTCTATCCGAGCGGCGTCTTCTCGGTGACGGAGCGGCTCGTGAAGCGCGCCGAGGCCGCGGGCGCTCCGGTGCTCGTGCTCACCGTGGACCTCCCGCTCGGCACCAATCGCGAGACCTCGAAGCGATACGCGCAG
>JBKPBQ010000263.1:0-5038 GCA_046726955.1 Acidobacteriota bacterium | reverse complement strand
CTCGGAGTACCTCCAGATGGCGATGGACACCGGGCTCATCCACGGGGAGAGCGTCCTGCTCATCGACCTCGCCACGTGCACGCGCTGCGACGAGTGCGTGCGCGGGTGTGCGGACGCCCACGGCGGCGAGCCCCGCTTCATCCGCGAAGGCGCGAAGTACCGGAACTGGCTGGTGCCCACCGCCTGCTACCAGTGCACGGACCCCGTCTGCATGATGGACTGTCCGACGGGGGCGATCACGCGCGCGGTGGGGATCCTCGAGGTGCAGATCGACCCCGCGACCTGCATCGGCTGCGGCAACTGCGCGACGCGGTGCCCGTGGGGCAACATCGTGATGGTCGAGCAGGAGGAGGTCCGGCCGGACGGAAAGCACGTCGAGGTCGCGACCAAGTGCGACCTCTGCTTCGGACGCGCGGACGGCCCCGCTTGCGTGCAGATGTGCCCGCACGGCTCCGCGGTGCGCATCTCCTTCAAGGACATGGAGCGGGTCAAGGACACGCTGCGGTGAGAGCGGCCCTCGTCCTGCGGCCCAAGGTCCCCGCGAACCTCTACCTGACGCTCGCGGTCTCCGTCCTCCTCGTCGGCGCCTACGTCGTCGCGTCCCGCCTCGCGCCCTGGAGCCCCAAGCGCGGCGCGGGCCTCGCGTTCGGGATCCTCGCCGCCCTCGTCTTCGTCTTCGAGATGCTCTATCCGGCGCGGCGTCCGCGCGCGCGCCCGTTGGGGAGCGCCCGGGCCTGGATCCAGGCCCACGTCTACCTGGGTCTCCTCGCCTTCCTCGCCGTGGTGATCCACGCCGGGTCGTGGCCGCGGGGCGGGATGGGGTGGTGGCTCCTCGGGCTGTCGGCGTGGACGACGCTCACCGGGCTCCTGGGGGTCTGGCTGCAGAAGTGGATTCCCGCCGTCCTCGCGGAGGGACTGCAGGTGGAGGCACTCTACGAGCGCATTCCCGGGCTCGTCGACGACCTCGTGATGGAGGCGGACGCGCTCGTTACGGACGCGAGCGATGCTCTCCAGCGCTTCTACGAGCAGGAGGTCCGGGAGCGCCTGGGACGGCCGACCCCGTCTCTTTCGTACCTCTTCGACGTCCGCTCGGGCCGCGAGCGCGCCCTCGACCCTTTCCGGCGCATGTCGTCGTGGGTGCCCGCCGAGGACAAGCCCAAGGTCGAGGACCTGACGAGCCTCTACACCGAGAAGCTGGAGCTCGACGCGCAGCTCTCGCTCCAGTGGATCCTGAGACGCTGGCTCGTCCTGCACGTGCCGACCTCGGGGCTCCTCATGGCCCTGCTTCTCGTGCACGTGCTCACCTGGTGGCTCTACTGATGCCGCGGGGAGTGAGCTGGGGGACGCCCGGACGCAGCCTCCGCTACCTGGATCCTCGCCCGAAGTGGGCCTTCGTGGGGCCCGCGCTCCTCCTGGCCGCGCTCCTCCTCGCCGTGCTGCTCGTCCTGTGGGTGGTCGGGTACCGGCGGCCCCTCGCGCCCGGGGGTGTCATCAGCGGCCACGCGGCCTTCGAGTCTCGCTGCGAGGAGTGCCACACGCCGCGAAGGGGAGTGGCCAACCTCCGGTGCCAGCGCTGCCACGATCCCGCGGGGGCGGGCCGCCTGACGAACGCCGCCCACGTCCTCTTCGGTACCGGAGAGCCCGCGAAGGCCGCCGCCGCGCCGGATCTCGCCTGCGCGCGCTGCCACGTCGAGCACCGGGGCCGCGCCCGGCGCCTCGATCGCGTCGACGAGGTGAACTGCCGCTCGTGCCACTTCCGGAGCTTCGGCGTCCACCCCGAGTTCACGGCGCTCCAGCGCGAGTCCGTGGAGACGCCGGGCCTGCAGTTCCCGCACGAGCGACACCTCCGCGAATACGCGAAGAAGAGCGTGTCGGAGAAGGACGCGTGCCTCCGGTGCCACGAGCCGAGCGGCCGGGACATGCTGCCGATCACGTTCGAGCGCCACTGCGCCTCGTGTCACGCCATCGGAGGTACCCTGGGATCGCTCGACCCGATCGCGGCGAGCCTCGTGCTCTCGCCCTCGCAGGTGCTCGCCCGCGGCGGAAGCCGGAACTTCCGGCTCGACGAGTTCGAGGAGAGCCGGGGCCGGATCACGAAGACGGTCCTCCGGCACAAGGACGACTGGGTGCTCGCCAACATCCGAAAGCTCCGGCGCGACGTGGATCCCAAAGGCTTCGCCGCGGAGCGGGGCGCCCTCCAGGCCCGCGAGGTCCAGCTCCAGCGCCGCCTGGCCCTGGCCGCGCCCCTCGCCGCCCTCGACGAGAAGGCGCTCGAGGCGCGCGAGGCGGCGCTCGATGTCGAGGTCAAGGGATTGGAAGGCCGGCTCGCCGCCCAGGACGGAGCGCTGGAGCCGGGAGCGGCGGCGCGCCTCGACGAGGTGAAGGCCGCCGTATCGGCGGCGGGGGACGCCTCGGCGCGCGCGGAGGCGGAGCGCCTCGTGGCCGAGGTCCAGGCCCTTCCCGATGCCGCGAGCGGCGCCCTTCCCGGGGCGGAGTACGAGACGCGGCGTCGCGAGCTGCTCGCGCTCCTCGACGCCGTCCGAGCCGCCGATCCCGCTCTCGAGGCGCGCGCGGAGGACCTGCGCCGAAGGCTCCTCGCCCTCCCGCCCGGAGAGGCGGGTCGCGACGTGCTGACCCGCGCCCTCGACCAGCGGCGCGCCGAGCAGAGCCGGGTGCGCGACGAGATCGCCCTTCGGGCCTCGGGGGTCGCCCCGCCCGCCACGGCGCTCCTCGGGGCCGAGGAGCGGGCCATCCGCGACGCGCTCGCCGAGACGGAGGCTCGTCTCGCCGACCTGGATCTGCCCCCTTCCCCCGCGCTCCCCGCCGATGCGGATCCCCAGGGCGCGCTCGATGTCCTCACCCAGGCCTGCCTGAAGTGCCACGTCCGCGACGGGGCGTCGCTCGCGCGCGTGCGAGCGGCGCGCCCCGTGCTCGTCCACGCGCGGTTCGAGCACGCGCCGCACCTCCTCCAGGCCGAGTGCGCGCGCTGCCACGCCGGCGTCGAGAAGAGCCAGGACTCGAGCGACCTGAACTTCCGAGGCGTCGAGTCCTGCCGCGAGTGCCACCGCCCGCGACAGGTGCGGGCGGACTGCCAGTCGTGCCACCTCTACCACGCGCCGGCCCTGCCGTGAGCGCCCGCGTCGTCGTCCGCATCCGCGCCGGCGTCACCCGGTCCTTCGAGATCGGCAACAAGCCGGCATTCCTCGGCCGCGACAAGGCGGCGGCGGTGAGCGTGCCCGTGGAGGGCGTGTCGCGCCACCACGCGCGCATCGTCTGGGACGGGAAGCACCACTGGCTGGAGGACGTGAAGAGCACGAACGGGACCTTCCTGAACGGCAAGCCGGTCTCACGCGAGCGCCTCCAGCACCTGGACGTGATCACGCTCGGCCGGCAGATCGACCTCGTGTTCCTCGAGCAGGCGGCGGCCGCCCCCGCCCCGAAGGCCCTGGGTGTCTTGAAGGCGGCGCTCGTGCGCGACGCCCCGGACGCGACGGTCCACGAGATCGCTCCCGGAGAGATCACGCTCGGCCGGGGCGCGTCCTGCAACGTGGTGGCGGAGTCGGGAGCGGTCTCGAAGGTCCACGCCCGCGTCGAGCGCACGCGCGAGCACCTGCTGCTCGAGGACCTGGGATCCGCGAACGGCACCTTCGTCAACGACGTGCGCGTGACGAGCGCCTTCCTGAAGGACGGCGACCGGGTCTCGCTGGCGGGTGTCGAGGCCTACCTGGTCAGCGTGGAGCTCGGCGAGGTCACGAGCAGCTCCGGTCGGTTCTCGGGCGTCGTCAGCGTGAACACGGGGAGGCGGGCGCGCTTCAACGCGGACTGGAAGACGCGCTACGACTGGTCGACGTCGGAGCAGATGGAGATCGCAAACCTGCGCGAGCGCCTCGTGGACGAGGACAGAGCCCGCGACGACGAGCGGCGACGACGGGGCGCGGCCGGTCGGGCACGCGGAAAAGGATCGACACTCCTCCCCCCGAAACCGGCGCCCGCGCCGGCGAAGCCGCGCATTGCCACGGAGGCGGGTACTACTGCACGCCCGGCTTCACCCCTCCCTTCGAAGACCGCACCCGCGGTCGCTCCGGCGGCGGCGCCTTCCGCCGCTCCGGCGCCCGCGCCTCCTCCTTCCGCTGCGCCTGCGGCTGCGGCCCCGGCCCCGGCGACACGGGAAGCTTCGTTCGTGTCTCGCCCGGAGGATCCGCCCATTCTCGAGGTCCGCCTCTCCGGCCAGAGCCGCGATCTCGTCGTGCGAGAGCCGGGCGCCCATGATCTCGGACGCGCCGCCGAGGTGCCGCTCCGCGTCGGCCATCCCACGGTTTCCCGCCGCCACGCCCGGATCATCCTGAGCGAGGACCGGAGGATCGCCTACGTGCAGGACGGGGGCGGCGCCAACGGCACCCGGCTCAACGGGCAGGAGGTCGTCAAGCTCGCGGCACTGACCGAGGGCGACACGATCGAGATCGGTGAGGTCACGCTCAAGGTCTCGCTGAAGCGGGGTTGATAGTCTTCTCCGGCGAGGGCGGCGTGATGGGCCTGGCCGCGGCCTACGCGGGATGGCCGACTACGAGGCGCTCGGCGCGCTGGAAGCCGTGCTCCAGCACGAAGCCGGTGGGCCGAAGGACGCGTGAAGCAGAACGCGATACGGGATCAGGCGAAGCTGCTCGACCGTGGCGCTCACTTCACGGATCAGCGCCTCGGCCTGCGCGGTGGTGGTGCGCGCCACCTTCTTCTGCGGCGTCTGGCCGTGCACGAACGTGGGCCGCACCAGGAACGTCACGCGACGCACAGGAGCGACCGCATGGCACTCGGGATTCCAGCAGGCGCGCACGCGCTCACGACCCGCACACACCGCGCTCGAGCGCTTCTCTCGAGCGAGTAGCTACGCGGTGATCGCTTTCCCGTTTACCCCCGCCAGAGCTCGGGCGTGGGGGTTGCCGCCCAAGGACAGGCAACACGCTGCGGCGCCATCCCGGTTCCCGGCAGGGATCAGCCGGCCCATGGTGACTTCCTGGATCTCGTCGACTGAACTCGCTCGCAC
>JBKPBQ010000262.1:0-6777 GCA_046726955.1 Acidobacteriota bacterium | reverse complement strand
CTGCGGGAGCGACCGATCGGTTCCCGATCGCACGAACGAGTACGCGCTGCGACTACCCGGATATCGATTCGCCGACTCATCGTTCCGGAGTGAGATCGATATCTGTGTGGCTCATCACCTGTGTGGCTCATCACGCCGATCAGCGATGAGCAACGCGCGTGCCACGAGGGCGTTCAGTGGACGCTCGTTGATTCGCATGCACTTACTCGATCGTCTTGGCCCGAAGGCCTCGCGACGAGCGGAAATTGTCGGGGACCGGCCGTTAGTTGTCTCGAGCGCGAAAACCTAACGCAAGTGCTAAAACCTAACGCACTCGCTGCGGATCGAGAAGGAGCATGTCCGGATCGGAGGTGAGCCCAGCCGGCAGGTCGACGATACCGACGGCAGCGAGCCGAAGACTTCAGCCGACCCGAATCGCGCGAAGGCCGAGTGAACTACTCGAAGTCGCCGATGACGTCGACGACGACAGGGACGGTCATCCGGCGATTCGCAGATTCAGGCTTCCAGGGTGGGATCGATATCTGGAAGGCTCATCGCTGCGCTCCCATGATGAGCAACGCGCGTGCCACGGGTACGTACAGCAGACTCGGTTGATTCGCTTGTACTTATCCAATTGCACGGGGCCGAAGGCTTCGCGACGGACGGAAAGTGTCGGTGACGGGCCGTTAGTTGTCGCGAGCGCGAAGACCTAGCGCGCCCTCTCTAGATCGAGAACGAGCACGTCCGGCTCGGCGAAGACCCGCCATGGCAGGTCCACCGTCCCCACGCCTCGCGAGACGAACAGCTCCGCGGCGTCGAACCGCGCGAAGCCCGAGTGGAAGCGGCGCGTCATCCGGCCCTTGGGAAGCACGATCGGGCCCCAGGGCGCGGCGATCTGGCCCCCGTGCGTGTGCCCGCACACGTAGAAGTCGAAGGGGTAGCGTCGGGCGAAGACGAGGCCGTCCGGGCTGTGGCAGAGGACGATGCGGAACAGAGCGCCGTCCCCCACCGTCGCGAACGCCCGATCGGCGTCGCAGTCGCCCGTCCAGGGATCGTCGAGCCCCACGACGGCCACGTCGGACCAGGGAGGAGGAAGCCGCACGGCTTCGTTCACGAGGATTCGCGCGCCGGCGCCCTCGAGAGCGCGGGCCACGACCGTGTCCTCGGTCCAGAGGTCGTGGTTGCCCATGACGGCGAGCTTGGTCGGCGCCTCGAGGGCGGTCACGAGGCGGCGCAGACGCTCGGCGACTCCCTCGGTCGCCTCCAGGAAGACGTAGTCGCCGCCGAGGAGCAGCACGTCGGGCCGTGCCTCCTTCACGATCTCGACGGCGCACGCGTGTACGGACGCGGGAGTCGTGGGACCGACGTGCAGGTCGGAGAGGAAGGCGACGCGGCACCGCTCTCCGGCGCCGGCGGGGATCGCGATCGTCTTGCGGATCTCCCGGATGCCGGACGCACCAGGCACGACCTTCCAGAAGCGCGCCGGCCAATCGCCCGCGTAGAGAACGGCCTGCGCGGACTCCACGAGACCCCGCAGCGGCGAGTAGCGCTTCCCCCGCCCGCGGCTGCGGATCTTGAGAAGGGGGGCAGCTCGCGGCTTCGTGCTCACCCGTTCGAGTGTAGCAGTGCACAGTTCGTTGACACCCGGCGCGCGTTGCTGTCATAGTCCGATCGTCGTCAGGGTGCCTCCCGCTTCGGGAGGGTAAAAGGGAAGCAGGTCCAACACCTGCGCGGTCCCGCCACTGTAGCCGGCGAGCTCACCCCTTCGGGCGCCAGAGACGCGCCGCCACTCGGGGAAACCCGGGGAAGGTCGGGGGACGGGGCGAAGACCCGGGAGCCAGGAAACCTGCCCTGACCGTTGGACCTCGAGGCTTCTCGCGTGAAGGAGCTGCTGGACGCCGGGCGGACCGGAGACGCGGCCCGCTCGAAAACACCCAGTGCAATCCGCGAACGGCCTCCGCAAGGAGGGCTCGTGCGTCGACACGTCTTCGTTGCCTTGCTGCTCGCCTCTTCCGCCGCCCACGCCCAGGGATCGGGCACGCTCACCGGGCTCGTTCGAGCCAGCGACGGCCAGGTCGTCCCCCACCTCGCGCTCACCGTTCGCGGACCGGGCGGTGAGCAGACCGTGATCACCGACCCCGACGGACGCTACCGCGCGACCGGGCTCGCGCCGGGGGACTACACGCTCTCTCTGCTGTCTCCGGGGTTCGTGCTCTCCCCCCCGCCGCGCGTCTCGTTAGGCGACAGCGTCGCGACGCTCGACCTCTCGCTCTCCCCCGCTCCCGTGCGCGAGCACGTCGTGGTCACCGCCACGCGCACGGAGGCCGCGCAGTCGACGCTGGGCGTGACCGTCTCGGCGCTCGACGAGGAGCGCATCGAAGAGCGGGAGGCCTCCGCCTCGATCGCGCTCCTCCAGGATCTCCCCGGCGTGGCCACCGCGCGGACCGGCGGCATCGGCTCCCAGGCCTCTGCGTTCGTCCGCGGCGGCGAGTCGCGCTTCGCGCGCATACTCGTGGACGGCGTGGCCGTGAACGAGCCGGGCGGAGCCTTCGATTTCGGGAACGCGCTGCCGTTGGAGCTCGGCCGGGTCGAGGTCGTGCGCGGCGCGGCGAGCAGCCTCTACGGCACGGACGCCCTGGCGGGCGTCGTCCAGGTCCTCACGCGTCGCGCCGCACCGGGCGAGCGGCCCTCGCTGCGCCTCGAGGCCGACGGCGGCAGCTTCGACTGGCGGCGCTTCGCGGGCGCGACGTCGGGCACCTCGGGGCGCTTCGACTGGAACCTGGGCCTCCTGCGCCTCGACACGGACAACGAGGAGCCGAACAACGTCTTCGGTGAGACGGCGGGAGCGGGAGTGCTGGGCGTGCGCCTCGGCGAGGCCTCGCGGCTGGGTTTCGTCGTCCGCGCCGCCTCCAGCGAGGTGGGGACGCCCGGCCAGACCGCTTTCGGACGACCGGACCTCGACGCGTCCACCGAGCGCGACGACTTCGCGGCGACGGGCCAGCTCCGCCTGTCGCGTGGGACCTTCGCCCACGCGTTCCAGGCGGGATACACGCGGGCCAAGCAGCTCTCCTTCGACCCGATCGACTCGGGTCCGTTCGTGCCCTCGTATGGCGGGACGACGGGCTTCCCGATCGACGACTTCACGAACCCTGCCGGGTTCCAGAACCTGACGTCACGGCTGTCCTTCTCGTACCAGGCCGAGACGCAGCTCGCGCGCCGCCACCTGCTCACGGCGGGTGTCGACCTCGAGCACGAGTCGGGCGCCCTCGGCAACCGCGCGGAGGACCTTCTCGAGCCGAGCCGCACGAACTTCGGGGTGTATGTGCAGGACCGGATGCTCCTCGGGAATCGCCTGGACGTGACCGTCGGCGGACGTGTCGAGCGGAACGGGAGCTTCGGGACCTGGGTCGTGCCGCGCGCCGCACTCGCGTTCCGGCTGCGCGGGGGCAAGGACGCGACGATCCTCCGGGCGAGCGCGGGAACCGGGATCAAGGAGCCGAGCTTCTTCGAGTCCTACGGCGTGTCCTTCTTCGCCAAGGGCAATCCCGACCTCGACCCCGAGCGGAGCCGCACGGTGGACGGCGGCGTCGAGCAGCGGCTCTTCGACAACCGCCTGCGCGTGCAGGTCACGGGCTTCTACCATGACTACCGCGACCAGATCACCTACACGATCCTCGACTTCGCGACGTTCGAGGGGACCTACACGAACCTCGAGCGCACGCGCGCGAAGGGAGTCGAGCTCGAGGTCGAAGGGCGTCCCCGGCGCTGGCTCCAGCTCCTCGCCAGCTACACCTACCTCGACGGGAAGATCCTCGAGAGCGGGCGCGACTTCAACCCGATCTACGCGGTGGGCGAGCCGCTCCTGCGCCGGCCGGCCAACCAGGCCTCGTTCACCGCCTTCGCCGGCGACGAGCGCTTCGGCCTCGGGGCGACGCTCGTCGTCGTGGGCGAGCGCGCGGACAGCGACTTCGTCGGCCTGGGCCTGACGCGCAATCCCGGCTACGAGCGGCTGGACCTCCGGGGCCGCGTCCGCCTCTTCCGCGGCCTCGAGGCCTACGTCGTCGGCGAGAACGTGCTCGACGAAAAGTACCAGGAGGTGCTGGGGTATCCGGCCCTCGGCGTCTCCGTCCGCGGCGGCCTGCGCTACCGCGCGGGACGGCGGTGAGCACCCGGTCGTGAAGGCCTGGCTCGCCTGGAGCAGCGGCAAGGACAGCGCGTGGGCCCTCCACGTGCTGCGCGGATCCCCGGACGTGGAGGTCGTGGCGCTGCTGACCACGGTCAACGAGGTCCACGACCGGGTCGCGATGCACGGCGTGCGGCGCTCGCTGCTCCAGGCCCAGGCCGACGCGCTGGGCCTTCCGCTGGTCGTCGTCCCCATTCCCCACCCCTGCTCGAACGAGGAGTACGAGAGGGCCATGTCGGGGGCGGTGGCCCGGGCCCGTGCCGAGGGCGTCGACTCGTTCGCCTTCGGCGATCTCTTCCTCGAGGACATCCGGCGCTACCGTGAGAGCCGTCTCGAGGGGACGGGCCTCCGCCCGCTCTTCCCGCTCTGGGGCCGCGGCACGACCGCGCTCGCCGAGGAGATGATCCAGGGCGGCCTCCGCGCCCGCGTGGTCACCGTCGACCCGCGTCACCTCCCCGCGGACTTCGCGGGACGGCCCTTCGACTGGGACTTCCTCGTCGATCTCCCGCCCTCCGTCGATCCCTGCGGGGAGAACGGCGAGTTCCACACGTTCGCCTGGGACGGCCCGATGTTCCGGCGGCCGCTCGAGCTGCGCTCCGGTGTGGTAGTCGAGCGGGAGGGCTTCGTCTTCGCGGACCTCATTCCCGCCGGTGAGGCGTGAGGAAGGCCCTTCTTCTTCTATGTGCGCTCGCCGCGCTCGCTCCCTGGGCGGCGGCCGACACGCCTCCCCGCCGCGTCGCCTCGCTGAACCTCACGTCCGACGAGGTGCTGGTCGAGATCCTCCCCCCGGAGCGGCTGGTGGGAGTGACGCGGTGGGCGGACGACCCGGGGACGTCGAACGTGGCGGGACGCATCCCGCCGAACGTCTACCGCTTCCCCAAGGCGGACATGGAGAGGCTCGTGGCCCTGCGGCCGGACCTCGCGATCGTCTCCGAGTACCACGACGCCGACTTCCTGCGCCTCTTCGACAAGTCGGGGCTGCGCTACCACCGGATGTCGGGTCTCGACTCGCTGCCCGGGATCCGTGCCGCGATCCTCGCCCTCGGAAACGCCGTGGGTGCGTCCGAAGGAGCGGAGAGGCTCGTGGCGCGCTTCGACGAGACGCTTCGTGACGTGAGCCGCCGCCTCGCGGGTGCTCCGCGGCCGCGCGTCCTCTACTGGGCGAATCCGCACACGGCGGGAGGCAGCTCCGCCTACGGCGCGCTCATCGAGTGCGCCGGGGCGACGAACGTGGGCGCCGAGCTCGGCCTCACGGGCATCGTGCCCCTGGCGGCGGAGCGCGCCTTCCAGGCGGATCCCGACTACTTCCTCGTCGGCGCCTGGGAGCACTCGATGCAGGCGCTCCTCGAGCACCCGCTCCTGAAGCAGGCACGGGCCGCGCGCGACAATCACGTGATCGAGATGCCGACCCCGCTGCTCGTGACCTTGAGCCACCACGCCGCCGACTCGTGCCGGTGGCTGGCCTCGGTGCTGCACCCCGACCGCGTGCCTCCCCTCCGCCCGTGAACCAGGCACCGCGGCGGCGGGCGGTGTGGCTCGCCCTCGGCCTGGGCCTGCCGGTAGCTCTCCTCGTCGCCGCCGCGGCGGGGAGCGTCTCGCTTCCCCTGGGCGGGGTGCTGGGCTCGCTCCTCGGTCGGCCGCACGCCCTCGACCCCACGAGCGAGGTCATCTTCTGGTCGGTCCGCCTTCCCCGCGTGCTCCTCGCCGCGCTCGTGGGAGGCGGCCTGGCCGTGGTCGGGGCCGTCCTCCAGTCGGTCTTCCGCAATCCCATGGCCGACGCCGGCCTCCTCGGGATCAGTCCCGGGGCTGCGTTAGGCGCCGTGGTCGCCGCGACACTGGGCTGGGCCCACTCCACGTTCCTGGCGCTTCCCCTCACGGCCTTCGCGGGGGCGATGGCGGCGATGGTGGCGATCTACGTCCTCGCCCACGCGGGAGGCCGGCCGTCGCTCCACGGCCTGCTCCTCACCGGCATCGCGGTGAGCGCGCTCGCCTCCGCGGGGACGTCGGTCCTGCTCGTGGCCACCGAGGAGTTCCGCGTGCGCACCGTCCTCTTCTGGCTGGCCGGAGGGCTCGAAGGCCGGGGCTGGGAGCACGTCCGCATCGCGGCCTTCTTCGTGCTCGCGGGAACGGCGCTCTTGTGGCTCCTCGCCCGGCCGCTCGACCTTCTGTCCCTGGGCGACGACGAGGCGGCGGCGCTGAGTCTGCCGGTCCACCGCTCGCGCATGGCCTTCTTCGTGCTGGCCTCGCTCGTGGCCGGCCCCGCCACCGCGCTCACGGGATCGGTGCCCTTCGTGGGGCTCGTCGCTCCGCACGCGCTGCGGCCCGTCGTGGGGCCCGTGGCCCGGCGCCTGCTGCCCGCCTCCTTCCTCGCGGGGGCGATCCTCGTCGTGGTGGCGGACACGCTGTCGCGCACGGTCAGCGATCGCCTCGACCTCCCGCTCGGCTCCGTCACCGCCTTCGTGGGCGCCCCCTACTTCCTGCTCGCCCTGCGCACGCAGGAGGGACGAGAGTGAGCGCGTTCCTGCAGGCGACAGACCTCGTGGTCCAGCGCGGCCGGCGCACGGTCCTCGACGGCGTGAGCCTCGAGGTCCACCCCGGAGACGCCCTCGCCCTCG
>JBKPBQ010000261.1:0-9691 GCA_046726955.1 Acidobacteriota bacterium | reverse complement strand
GTTCGCGAGCCGACGCGACGCGTCCACGAGCGCGTTGCGGAAGGCCACGAAGTCGGAGCCCTCGCCGCGCACCGGGACCTTCGCCGCCCCGCTGGCGAGGACGACCGCGCAGTCGTTCGTGGAGGTGTCGCCGTCGACGGTGATGCGGTTCAGGCTCTCGCCCACCGCCTCCACGAGGACGCGCCGCAGAAGCGGGGCCTCGACGTCGGCGTCGGTCGTGAAGAAGGCCAGGAGCGTCGCCATGTGCGGCGCGATCATGCCCGCCCCCTTCGCCATTCCCCCGATGGTCACGGTCCCGCCCGGCAACGCCACCTGGACCTGGACCTCCTTGGGGTGCGTGTCGGTGGTGAGGATGGCGCGGGCCGCGTCCGCCCCGCCTCCGCGCGAGGCCGCGGCTGCCGCCTTCTCGATCCCCGCGCGCACGCGAGCCATCGGCAGACGCACCCCGATTACGCCGGTGGAGGCCACGACCACCTCCTGCGCGGCGCAGGAGACCGCGCGGGCGGTGGCTGCCGCCATCTCGCGCGCGTCGGAAAGGCCGGCCTCGCCCGTCCCCGCGTTGGCGCAGCCGGCGTTGACGACGACTGCTCGCGCCTTGCCGCTCTCGAGGTGCTCGCGCGAGACGACCACGGGCGCCGCCTGCGCGCGGTTGGTGGTGAAGACGCCGGCCGCGGACGAGACGCGGTCGGCGACGAAGAGGGCCAGGTCCAAGCGGTCCGGCTTGATGCCCGCGGCCACGGCGGCGGCGCGAAAGCCCTGGGGCGCGGTGACCCCCGAGCTCATCGGCCCGCCCGCTTCAACGCTTGGCCTCCGCCTTGGCGTTCTGGGGGCGGTGCACGGGCTCCGTCACCTCGACCGCCTTCACGTCCACGGGGATGCGGTCGCGGGTGAGCGCGCGCACGCGCTCGGGCAGGCCGAAGAGGCGGATGAAGCCGGCGGCGTCGTGGTGGTCGTAGGCCATGCCCTCGCCGAAGGTGGCGAGGTCCTGGCGGTAGAGGCTGCGCGGCGAGCGGCGCGAGACCGCCTCCGCGCGGCCCTTGTAGAGCTTCACGCGCACCTCGCCCGTGACCTCCTTCTCCGTCTCGTCCACGAAACCGGCCAGCGCCTCGCGGAGCGAGGAGAACCAGAGACCGTCGTAGATGAGCTGCGCGTAGCGCACGGACACGGACTGCTTGAAGTGCAGCGTGTCGCGGTCGAGCACGAGCCGCTCGAGCTCGCGGTGCGCGAGGTGGAGGACGGTGCCCCCGGGCGTCTCGTAGACGCCGCGGGACTTGATGCCCACGAGGCGGTTCTCCACGAGGTCGAGGCGTCCCACTCCGTGCGCGCCCGCGACCTTGTTCAGCTTCTCCACGAGCGCGACCGGCGAGAGACGCTCCCCGTCCACGGAGACGGGCGTTCCGGCCTCGAAGGCGATCGTCACCACCTGCGGAGTGTCCGGGGCCTTCTCCGGGTCCACGGTGAGCTTGAACATCTCGCTCTGCGGCGCGTTCCAGGTGTCCTCGAGGTTGCCGCCCTCGTGCGAGAGGTGCCAGAGGTTGCCGTCGCGGCTGAAGAGGTCGCGGGGCGACTGGTCCACGGGCACGCCGTGCGTCGCCGCGTAGGCGAGCGCGTCCTCGCGCGAGCGGATCGTCCACTCGCGCCAGGGGGCGATGACGTGGAGGTGGGGAGCGAAGGCTCCGTAGGTCACCTCGAAGCGCACCTGGTCGTTCCCCTTGCCGGTGGCGCCGTGGGCGAGCGCGTCGGCGCCTTCGCGCAGCGCGCACTGCACCTGCCGGTAGGCGAGGAGCGGCCGGGCGAGGGCGGTGCCCAGGAGATAGTTGTCCTCGTACACGGCGCCCGCGGAGAGCGCCTTGAACGCGTAGTCGCGGATGAACTCCTCGCGGAGGTCCTCCACCACGCACCGGCTGGCTCCGGTCGCGAGCGCCTTCTTGCGTACCGCCTCGAGGTCGTCGCCCTGGCCCACGTCACCGCAGTAGGCGACGATCTCGGCCCCGCCGTAGTTCTCCTTGATCCAGGGGATGATGATCGAGGTGTCGAGGCCACCGGAGTAGGCGAGGACCACCTTCTTCACGTTCTTCTTCATCGATTACCTGACTCCTGATGCAGGTCCGTTCCCACGATCTTCACGAAGGAGCACCGGCTCCGGCCTTCAGGACCTCCTCGAGCGCGCCGAGGAAGCCCGTGATCTCGCCCGGCTTGACCACGAGGGGCGGGAGCAGGCGCAGGACCTTGTCCCCGGCCTTGGTGGCGAGGAAGCCGCGCTCGCGCAGCCCTTTCACGACCGGGCCCGCCTCGCCGTGGAGCTCAACGCCGATCATCAAGCCGAGGCCGCGGACCTCGGCCACCGCCTTGGGGTACGCGCGCGCGAGCTTCTTGAGCCCGCGGTGAAGTGAGCGGGCGCGCTTCTCGACCTTGTCGAGGAAGCCGGGTGCCGTCAGCCGTTCGAGCACCACCAGCGAGGCGGCCGCGGCCACGGGATTGCCGCCGAACGTGCTGCCGTGGTCGCCCACGGCGATCGCGGGAGCGAGCGACTCGTTGAGGAGCGTCGCCCCCATGGGCAGCCCGCCCCCGAGGGGCTTGGCGAGCGTCAGGACGTCGGGAACGATCCCCGCGTGCTGGAAGGCGAAGACCTTGCCGGTGCGGCCGAGGCCGCACTGGATCTCGTCCATGACGAGCAGCGCGCCGGTGTCGTCGGCGATCCGGCGGAGTCCCTGCAGGAACTCGACGGGCGCGGGCCGGACGCCGCCCTCGCCCTGTACCGGCTCGATCATGATCGCCGCCGTCTTCTCCGTGACCGCCGTGCGCACGGCTCCGAGGTCGTTCCAGGGACAGAACCGCACGCCGGGCACGAGCGGCTCGAACGGCTCGCGGTACTTGGGGTTCCAGGTGGTGGAGAGCGCGCCCATCGTGCGCCCGTGGAACGCGCGCTCGAAGCAGACGAACTCCGTGCGCCCCGCCGCCTTGCCGACCTTGCGCGCGAACTTCATCGCGCTCTCCCAGGCCTCGGTGCCGGAGTTCGAGAAGAAGACCTTGGCGGGGAAGGCGAGCGCCACGAGGCGCTCGGCGAGCTGGGCGGCGGGCTCGGTGTGGAAGAGGTTGCTCGCGTGGATGAGCTGGCCGGCCTGCTTGCGGATGGCCGCGAGCACCTTCGTGTCGCCGTAGCCGAGGCCGTTGACGCCGATGCCCGCGGCGAAGTCCACGAAGGCGCGGCCGTCCTTGTCGTAGAGCGTCGCCCCCTTGCCCTTGACGAGCACGAGGTCGCGGTCGTAGACGGCGAGGAGCGCGCTCACGCCCGGGCTCCTACGCGCGTGCCCGCGAACGTCCCGAGGAGGCGAGCCTTGCCGGCGATCACGACCTCGGGCACTCCCGCCGCCACCGCGTCGAGGGCGACGCGCACCTTGAGGGCCATGCCCCCCGCGATCGTGCCGTCGGCGATGCGCTCCTTTGCCTCGTCCGCGCCGAGCGAGTCGACCGTGCGGTCGCCGATGCGCACGCCGTCCACGTCGGAGAGGTAGACGAGGCTCGCCGCCGCGACCGCCTTGGCGAGGCCGAGCGCCGCCTCGTCGGCGTTGACGTTGACCGGCTCGCCTCCGGGCCCCTGAGACACGGGCGAGACGACGGGCACGAAGCCGGCTTGCCATAGCGCGCGCACGGGCGCGGGATCAACGGACTCCGGCGTGCCCACGCGGCCGAGGTCCGCCTCGAGGCGGGCGCGGATGAGGCCCGCGTCGCGCCCGGAGAGTCCGATCGCGGGAACGCCCGCATCCGTGAGCCCTCCGGCGAGCGCCTTGTTCACCGTTCCCGACAGCACCATCTCCACAATCTCCATGGCCGCGGGCGACGTCACTCGGCGCCCGTCGATCCTGTGCGACTCGATGTGCAGCGCACTCAGCAGCCGGTCCACCTGGCGCCCGCCCCCATGGACGAGCACCACGTTGCCCCCTCCAAGCCGGATCTCGGCGCCGAGCGGACCGACGAGCGTGGGATCCTCCAGCGCCGGACCCCCCACCTTGTACACCCGAACCGCCCCGCTCACTGCCGCGTCCCCACGACCGGCAGCCCGGCGCTCTCCTTCCAGCCCATCGCGAGATTGAGGTTCTGGAGGGCCTGTCCCGCCGCACCCTTCACGAGGTTGTCGAGCGCGGAGAAGACGACGACGCGGCCGGGAGCCGCGGCGTGCACCGACATGCGGCAGTCGTTCGTGCCCACGACGTCGGAGAGCCGCGGCGGTTTTTGCACCACCTTCACGAACGGCGAGCCCTCGTAGAAGGTGCGCAGCGCGGCCGCGAGGTCGGCGGGGGCGCGATCGGTCTCCAGGTACAACGCGGACAGGATGCCGCGCTTCACGGGCAGGAGGTGCGGGCAGAACGTGAGAGCGACCTTCGTGCCCGTCCTCTCCTCGAGGACGGCCTCCATCTCGCCCACGTGCCGGTGCGAGCGGCCCGGCGAGTAGGCGGAGAAGTCTTCGGCGAGCTCGCAGAAGAGCAGATCCTCGCGCAGCGTGCGTCCGGCGCCGGTCGCTCCACTCTTGGCGTCGACCACTATCCCCTGCGGGTCGACGAGCCTCTCGCGGAGCAGGGGCACGAGGGGAAGAAGGACGGACGTCGCGTAGCAGCCGGGGTTGGCCACGAGCCGCGCGCTCCGCAGGCGATCCCGGTAGACCTCGGTGAGGCCGTACACCGCCTGTCCGATGAGCGAAGGCGCCGGATGGTCGTGGGTGTACCAGGTGCGGTACGACTCCGCCGTTGGCAGCCGCAGGTCGCCGGAGAGATCGACGACGACGGCCTCCGGGCGCGCGCGGCGCAGCGTCTCCGCGTACCGCGCGGCCACACCGTGCGGCAGCGCCAGGCAATATGCCGCGGCCTCACGCTCCAGCCCCGCCTCGTGGGCGAGGTGGCCCTCTCCGGTGCCCGTCGTGAACGCGATCGCGGCCTCTGGGTGGACGGAAAGCCACCGCACGAGCTCGCGGCCCGTGTATCCCGTCGCTCCGAACACGCCGACCGGCGTCGCCAACGTCCCTCCGCCTGCAGCTCCGAAAAATGAAAAACCCGCTGGAGCGTTGCGCCCAGCGGGTCAATCGGTCCGTTCGACTCGAGCTCGAACTTAGACCGCGGCGGCCCGCCGCGCCCACGGGCCTCGCCTCACGCGGGCCTCGGGTCGAACGGCGGGTCGAACCAGCATCACAAAGCAGATGATACGTCGCGCGTCCCCCATGTCAAGGGAAGCACGGCCGCTCAAGGCACGCTTCGCGACGGCGTCCCGCCCTCGGCGCGCGGCCGCTCGCCGCCGGACGCGGCTGCTGTCGCCGCGGGAAGCGACTTGAGCCACTTCTCGAAGTTGGCGACGAGCTCGCGCTCGAGGTGCTGCCGCGACCGCGCGCGCCGGCGCTTCCCGGGGGCCGCGGCCGTCGCGGGCTCGGTGATTCGTGCGTAGCTCTCGCGGAAGTGCTTGGCCACGCGGGGGTCGATGAGGTCGAGCTCGCGCTCCACCACCGCGAGCTCCGCGTCGTCGCCGAGCGCGGCGCACGTCATGCCGAGCCCGCACCACGCGTAGACGTAGTCCTTCTTGAGCCGCACGGCCTCGCGGAAGGCCTCGCGCGCCTGCTCCCGCTCGCCGCTCTCCGCCAGCAGCAGCCCGAGCCGATACCAGACCTCGGCGAGATCGGGCTTGAGGCGGACGACCTCGCGGAAGGCGCGGATCGCCTCCTCGCCTCCGCTCTCCTTCCGGCAGAGGAGGCCCAGGTGGTACCAGCCCTTGGCGTGCGCGGGATCGAAACGCACGACCTCCCGGAACGCCGACACGGCCTGGGCGATCTCGCCCTTCCTCCGGTACTCGAGGGCGATGTCGTACCAGGCGTCGGCGGGTGTGCGGCCCTTCTCGTGGTCCTCGGCATCCGCGGGGGAGCCCGGAGGGCCGAGCGGTAACGCGTCGGGCTCGTCCGCCCACGTGTTGAGGTAGCGCGCGGACAGCTCCTCTGCGGCCTCGGGGTCTACGATCGCGAGCTGCTGGTAGACCTCGAGCAGGCCTTCCTTCTGCCCGGCGAGCGAGTAGGTCATCCCGAGTCCGTACCAGGCGTCGATGTCGCGCGGCATGAGGCGGACCGCCTCCAGGAACGCGGGGATCGCGGCCTGGGCCTGGCCCTGCTCGCGCAGGAGGACGCCGAGGTTGTACCAGGTGTTGCCGTCCTCGGGCTTGAGGCGCACCGCCTCGCGGTAGGCGGCCACGGCTTCCGCGTGCTCTGCGTGCTTGTCGTGGAGCGTCGCCAGCGCGAGCCAGGCCTTCGCGTGGTCGGGCTGCAGAGCGACCGCGCGTCGGAAGGCCACGGTGGCGTCGCTCCCGAGCCCGAGGCTCGTCTGCACCGTGCCCAGCCCGTACCACGCCTCGGCCATGTCGGGCTCGTGGCGCAGCGCCTCGCGGTAGGCGGCGGCCGCGTCCTCGAGCCTCCCCTGCCGCCTGTAGAGCAGGCCGAGGTTCTGCCAGGCCACCGCCTGCGCGGGGTGGATCCGCACGACCTCGCGGAAGTCCGCGACCGCTTCGTCGCGCAGCCCGAGCCGATCGTGCAGCGCGCCGAGCCCGCCCCAGGCCTCGGCGACGTCGGGGTCGAGCCGCAGCGCCTCGTTGTAGGAGGCCAGCGCGCGGCCGAAGTCGCCGCTCTCCTCGAAGGCGCGGGCGAGCCGGAGCGCGGTCGTGACACCGGGAGCCGCCCGGTGCGCCGCACCCGCGCCGGATCCGATGACGCGCACGGCGACGGGCACGGCGGAGCGCGTGCGGCGCAGCAGCAGAAGGCCCCACACCACGAGGGCCGCGGAGACGAACAGGGGGAGCGTGCCGGCTCCGGCCGCTTCGGCGCACCCCGTCGTCGCGAGGGCCGCCCAGAACCCGGCCGCGGCTGCACTCGGGACCCTCATCGGCAGGATCGCTCCCCCGGCAACGTGATCGACTCGACCCCGGTTGTACGCGAGTTCCTGCGGCCTGTCCAGCCAGCGCGCCCGGAGCCCACTGTGAGCGGCGTCACAGGGTTCGGGTCGCGTTCAGGATGCCTATAATCCCGTGAGCATGACGGACCCATGACCGAGACCGTTCGGGTCACATGCCCGGGATGCCAGGCCACCGCCGCCCTGCCCGCCGCGCAGGTCGGTCGCAACGTGCGCTGTGGCCGATGCCGCACGACGTTCCGCGTCCCGGCGCCCGCCCCTCCTGTGCCCGAGCCGCAGAGCCGGCTGCCGACGCAGGTCGCCGCCTCGCTTCCGCCTTCGGGGACTGGGGACGCCGCGCACCCGGAATGGCAGATCGGCGCCGTCGTGATGGGCCTCTACCAGGTGACGGCGCTGCTCGGGCAGGGCGGCATGGGCCGCGTCTACAAGGTCCGTCACCAGGGCTGGAACGTCGACCTCGCGGTGAAGACGCCGCTCAGCGACGCGCTGCGCGCGCTCGGCGGACCCGAGGACTTCGAGCGCGAGGCGGAGACCTGGGTCGGCCTCGGCCTGCATCCCCACGTCGTCTCCTGCTACTACGTGCGCCGCGTGGACGGTCTGCCCCGCGTCTTCATCGAGTACGTGGACGGCGGGAGCCTGCACGACGCCATCCAGAACCGGCGCCTGGAGACGACGGTGTCCATGCTGGACGTCGCCATCCAGAGCGCGTGGGGACTTCACTACGCGCACGAGCGCGGGCTCGTCCACCGCGACATGAAGCCGGCCAACCTCCTCCTCACCGCGAACGGGATCGTCAAGGTCACCGACTTCGGCCTCGCCGGCGCGCGCATCGGGGCCTTGCCGAGCGGGATCGCGGCGAGCGCGGCGCTCGGTCCCGAGGGCGTCTCCATCGTGACGCGCGGCAGCGGCGGCACCCCGGCCTACATGTCGCCCGAGCAGGCTGACGGATCGCCACTCACCCGCCGCACCGACGTCTGGAGCTGGGCGCTCTCCGTCCTGGAGATGTTCAACGGCGGGCGGACCTGGCGGGAAGGCACCGAGGCCAAGGCGGCGCTGCGCGCGTTCCACGACGAGCCGGGCGCCCTCGTGGGCCCCGGCAGCATGCCCGAGGCGCTCGACGCGCTGCTCGTCCGCTGCTTCGCCGACGACCCCGACGGCAGGCCGCGCACGCTGCTCGACGCGGCGAACGTGCTCCGAGCGATCTACGCCCAGGTCGCGGGCCGCCCCTACGCCCGTGCGGAGCCGCGGGTGGGAGAGGAGACCGCCGACAGCCTGAACAACCGCGCGGTCTCGCTCCTCGACCTCGGCCGGCAGGCGGAAGCGGAGGCGCTCCTCGGCCGCGCGCTGCAGCTCTCGCCGCAGCACCTCGAGTCCACGGCCAACCGCTTGCGCCTCGACTGGGGACGGGCCGGCCTTCGCGACGACGAGATCCGGGCGCGCATCGAGGAGGCGGTGAAGAGCCATCCCGCTTCGCCGAGAGCGGCGCACCTGCGCGGACGCGTGCTCCTCGCCCTCGGCGACTTCGAGGCGGCGACGGCCGCGCTGGGCACGGCGGCGACTGCGGCCTCGCCCGCCGCCGACCTCCTGGGCGACCTCGCCGTGGCGGAGTGCGCCCGGGCCGGCGATTCGAAGGACCCCGCCATGTGGACGCGGGTCAGCCAGGCCTTCGCGCGCGCCATCAAGGAAGGAGAGGAGGACCCGGCCCTCGCCGTCGGCTACGCGCTCTCCCTCGTGCGGCTCGGGCACCCGGACGACGCGCAGCGCTTCTACGAGCCGGCCGTCCACAAGCACGCGGACCTGCCGGCAGCCCTCTCCACGGCCATCGCCCGCTTCCTGCCCGGCCACGAGGAGATCGCGGCGCGTCCCGCCACCCGCGAGACGATCGCCGCGCTCTCTCTGGCCGCGGACGGCCAGATCGCCGCGGTGGGCAGCCAGGCCGGCGAGATCAAGATCCTCGACCTCGCGCAGGGAACCGTCCTGCACGGGGCGGAGAACGTTTCGTCCCGCGTGCGCGCGCTGGCCCTGACCCCGGACGGCGCGCTCACGGTGTGGGCGGGGGAGCAGACGCCGCCCCAGGCCTTCGAGACGCGGACGGGCCGCCCCTGCCCGGCCTTCGACCGCCACGCCGGCTTCGCCATCGCCTTCGCCATCACGGGCGACTCGCGCCACCTCGTGAGCGGCGGCTCCGACCGGAGAGTGCGCGTGTTCGAGCTTCAGGGGGGTCGCGCGCGTCTCGAGCTCGAGGGCCACGCGCAGGCCGTCACCGCGGTGGCGGTGGACCGCGAAGGAGCGCGCGCGCTGTCCGGCAGCCTCGACCAGACGGTCCGGGTCTGGGACCTCCGCGACGGACGCTGCCGCGCCGTGCTCGACGGGCACGACTCGCGCGTCACCGCGCTCGCCATCGGCAGCCGGGCCGCGGTGTCCGCGACCGAAGACGGCGTCGTGCGCGCGTGGGACCTGGAGAGCGGCCGGTGCCTGCGCACGCTCGCGGGCCACGTGGGGGAAGTCACGGCCGTCGCGCTCACCGGCGAAGGGCGGATCGCGCTCTCGGCGGGAGCCGACCGGACCGTGCGCGCGTGGGACCTCGAGCAGGGCGCGCCCCTGGCCCGGGCGCTTCTCCCCACGGCCGTGCGGGGCCTCGCCGTCCGCCGCGACGGCAGTGCGCTCGCGGCGAGCGGCCGCACGCTCCACGTGCTCTCGCTCCTCGCCCGCGTGCGTCCACTACCGCCGGTGGCGCTCTGCCGGCCCGTGACCGC
>JBKPBQ010000260.1:0-7037 GCA_046726955.1 Acidobacteriota bacterium | reverse complement strand
GCTGCCGACGTCCCGCGTGGGCCAGGAGAAGCCCTCCGCCTGGAAGCGGTCGCCGATCCCGTGGCTGTTGAAGTCTCCGGCGACGATCACCGGCCCCTTCACGTTTCGGGCGTCCGCGAGAACGACCTCGGCCTGGTCCCGCCGGTTCCCCGGGCTCGCCCCGAACGGGGAGCCGAGGTGCACGCAGTAGACCTGCACGGCCTGGTCCGCGATCCGCACCCGGGCCGTCACCGCCGCCCGGCCCTGCTTCAAGAAGCGGCTCGTGTGGGGCAGGAGGATCTTGCGGCTCTCCTCGAGGGGCCAGGGAGAGAGGAGCGCATTCCCGAAATCGCGGCCGTACTTCGGGTTCAGCGAGACCGGGTAGTAGACGTAGTTCATGTGGAGGGCGGCCGCGATCTTCTCGACGCCCGTCGCGTCCATCTCCTGCAGGGCGACGACGTCCGCCCCCCGCAGCGCGGGATGCTGGACGAGGGCTTCGATCGCGCGCTCCACGTGGACGCCGAACTCGATGTTGAAGGTGACGACCCGGACTTCCTTGTACTCGGGCGCGGCGGTGACGCTGGTGCCCCGGTAGACGGGACCCTCCGGATCGAGGTAGTTGGTGGCCGTCTTGCACCCTGCGGCCGCGAGGACGGAGAGCACAACGACGGCCGCGCGCCGGCGGATCATCGCCGCATGCTCGCATCCGCGGCCGCCCCGTCGCAAGGAGCGGCGCGTCAACCGGCGTGAAACGGCGTGAAAACCCGCGCGCCGCCGGCCGCGCGCGTCAGTCCTGGAGCGAAGCCGAAGAACCCGCGACGCGCACCCGTATCGTGACGCTCTGCCCGCTGACGAGCCCGGAGAGCTGGAGCGCGGCGTCGCAGTCGACGCCCCGGAAGCGCAGCGTCACCGTGCCGGACGGAAGGCCGCCCAGGACGAACTTCCCCGACGGATCGGTAGCGGTCGTGCTCCCGGTCTCGACGGCGTGCACGGTGAGGTCGCTGCCCGGAGTCTGGGCGTCCGCACCCGCCTTCACGACGGTGCCCAGAACGACCGCGCCGCCATCGGCGGCGGCAGTGGGCAGCTCGTTCGCGATCCGACCTTCGGTGCAGGCGGCGGCGGAAGCGGCGAGGAAGAGAGCAGGGAGGAGGGAGCGTGTTCGCATCGGGACGGCAAGGGTCGCCCATCGGCTCCCGTTTCGACGGTGACGCCCGGCAGTGCGTGATGTCCGTCACACGCGGGCCGCCGGGGGAGCTAGAGCGCGACCTCCCGGGGCGCTTCTCGCCGCTCCTCCCAGCGGCGCTTGAGATCGCCCATGAGCTCGACGAAGCGAGGGTCGTCGCGCAGGCTGTCGAGCTTGCGGCTCTTCTCGAAGAGCGGGTAGTTCTCGTTGCCGATCCACACCGCGAGGCGCACCCACTCGAGGGCCTCCTCCTTCATCCCCTCCATCGCGTAGAACGACGCCACCCAGAAGGCGATGTCGTGGTCGGCGGTCGCGACCTCCTTGACGTGCTCGGTGATGAGGGCCCGGGCCTTATCGTGCTCCCCGCGCGCGGAGTAGCACCAGGCGAGCAGCGGCTGCACGCCGTCGAAGTGCGGGTTCTGGCGGATCACCTCCTCGATCAGGGCCTGCGCCTCGTCCACGTCGCCCCGGTTGAAGAGGGCCACGGCGAGGAAGGTCTTGATCAGCGGGTGCTCGGGCTCCGCGGCCTGGCCCTTCAAGAGCTCGGCGATCGCCTCGTCGAACCGCCCCTCGTGCGTGTAGATCCGCGCCTTGTTGAAGCTCACGATCGGCACGTCGCGCGGATTCAGGCTGAGCAGGCGGTCGTACATCTCGAGGGCGCGATCGTAGAGGCCGTCCAGGCGGAAGAGCATGCCGGCCACGAAGAGCACCGAGGGGTCGTCGGGGACCTCGTGGAGGAGCCGGTCGATGGTGGCGCGCGCGTGCTCCTTGTCGCCGTGGTGGAGGTCCACGTAGACCATCTGGAGGTGCGCGTTGACGATCGTGGGGTCGATCTCGAGCGCGCGCTTGAGCGAGCGCTCGGCGAGCGAGTAGTTCTCGCGCCCGCCCCAGCCCTGGGCGTGGAGGACGTAGCAGCGGCCGAGGGTCGCGTGGGCCCGGGCGAACTCGGGGTCGAGCCCGATCGCCTCGTGCATCATCCGGATGGCCTCCTCGAGCTCCGCCTCGTCGTGGCTGTGCAGGATGTAGCGGAAGAGGATGTCGCGTCCGCGCAGGTAGAACTCGTAGGCGTCGGCGCTGCGCGTCATCGGCCGGTCGATCTGGCGCCGCTCCTCGTCGGTGAGGCGGAGCCGGAGCCCCGCGATGAGCCGCTCCGCGATCGCGTCCTGGATGGTGAGCAGGTCGCGGTCGGGCACGTCGATCTTGTCGCTCCACACGATCTCGCCGGTGTCGGAGGCGATGAGCTGCGCGGTGACCCGCATGCGGTCGGGCCCCTTCATGAACCCCCCGGAGAGCACGAGCGAGCTCGCGAGCTCCTCGCCCACCTGGCGCGGATCCACGTTCATCCCCACGTAGGGGGCGATGTAGGCGGACGGCCGCACCACCAGCGACTTCAGGTGCGCGAGCTCCGTGATCACCCCGTCGGCGAGCGAGAACTCGTAGAAGCTCGCGTGCGGGTCGCTGGCCAGGTTCTTGAAGGGGAGGACCGCGATCGTGGGCTTGCCTTCACTCCCCCAGGTGGAGGGACGGGAGGGAGCGCGGCCCCCGATGGGTCCCGACCGGGCATCGCGCACGGGCACCCGCAGGCGGCCGAGCACGCGTCCCAGGGTGCCGGTGAGGAGCCAGGAGGCGCGCGCCCGCTGCAGCGGGACGAAGCTCCCGGTGTCCCCGCTCACGCCGCCCGCGTCGCGGGAGAGCCGCCGCAGCAGGGCCTTGAGCTCGTCGCGCAGCGCGGCCATCGTCTGGTAGCGGTCGCGCGGGTCCTTGGCGAGCGCGCGATCGAGGATGGGCTGGAGCGCGGCGGGCGCCTTGGGGTTCAGGTCTCGGATCGGGCGGGGAGACGTGTTGATGACGGCGTTCAGGACCTCGACCGCGTGCTTGCCGCGGAAGGGCGGCATGCCGGTGACCATCTCGTAGAGGAGGACGCCGAGGCTGAAGATGTCGGTCCTGTAGTCCGCGTTCTCGCCGCGGGCCTGCTCCGGCGAGCCGTAGCCCATCGAGCCGTAGGGAACGCCCACTTCCGTGAGCGGGTCGTCGGTGGGGGAGCGCGGGGGCGAGCCGTCCTCGGTCGCCTCGGGCACCACCATCTTGGCCAGCCCGAAGTCGAGGATCTTGGCCTGCCCGCCCGGGGTCACGATGATGTTCGCGGGCTTCAGGTCGCGGTGGGCGATCCCTCCCGCGTGGGCGATGGCGAGGGCGTCCGCGAGCTGGATCCCGATGGAGAGGGCGGACATCGGCTCGAGCGGCCGGCCGCCCATGAACTGCTTGAGCGTCGGCCCCTCGACGTACTGGAGGACGATGTAGTAGAGCCCGTTCGCCTCCCCGATGTCGTAGACGGCCTGGATGTGCGGGTTGTCGAGCGCCGAGCAGAGGCACGCCTCCCGCTCGAAGCGCCGGCGCGCGTACTCGCTCGCCGCGAGCTCCGGGCGCAGCGCCTTGATGACGACCGTGCGGTTGAGGCGGGTGTCCTCCGCCTTGAAGGCCGTCGCCTGGCCGCCGCGACCCAGGGTATCGAGGATCCGGTAGTGTGAGATCGTCGATCCTGGAGTCAGCTGTGTCATCGACTGTCTTCATTATTGTAGCGCCGGCACTCGGCGGACGATCCCTAAAATTGCGATCCGCAGCGGGCGGCGAGCGCCAACGGATGCGCGTTGACTTCGCTGGACGCGTGAACTAGCGTGCCGCCCCGGATGGCCTCCTCGCGCACGTGCGTGCTCGTCTTCGCGCGGGCTCCCCGCGTGGAAGCCCGCGTGAAGGGCCTGCGCTCCGCGGAGCCCCTCTTCCGCCTCGCCGGACGGCGCCTGGCCGCGGCAGCGGCCGCCCTGCCGGACGTCGACCTCCTCGGCGTCGGCGGCGCTGGACCCCTGGCCCAGCGCGGGGCGGACTTCGGCGAGCGCCTCCGCAACGCCTTCGCCGACGCCCGCGCTCTCGGCTACGAGACGATCGTCATCGTGCCCGGGGACGTCCCCGGCCTCGGCCTTCCCCAGCTCCGCCGCGCCTTCGACCTGCTCCGGGATCGCGCCGTGGTCCTCGGCCCCTCCCCGGACGGCGGCGTCTACCTGCTGGGCTGCCGCGGGCCCTCCGACCACGTCCTCGCCGGCGTGCGCTGGCAGACGGGCTTCGTGCTCCACGACCTCCTGGCGCGGTCGGGGACGGCGCCGCTCCTGCCGGCCCTCGGCGACCTCGACTGCGTCGCCGACCTGCCTCGTCTCGTGCGGGCGGCCGCGGCCGACCCCGCTCTCGTCGCCCTGCTGAAGCAGATCCGTGCCGAGACGGCGACGAGCCGCCCCGCCGAACCGGAGCCCGCCCGCCTCCGCCCCGGCCTCTCCCTCATCGTCCCCCGCGGCCCTCCCGCCTCGGCCTGACCGGGTCGCACCCGATAGGCCTCGGGGCGCTCGCTCCGGGGAGGATCCCTTTCTGCCGGAGGAGCCATGCCGAGCTACTACATGTCGGAGGACCTCGCCCGCTTCGGCGAGATGTCGAAGACGACGCCCGAGCTCTTCGACCAGTTCATGAAGTGGTACGCCGCCGCGATGGAGAAGGGCGCGCTCGACGAGCGGACGAAGAAGCTCGTCGCCCTCGCCGTCGCCTACGCGATCCAGGAGCCGTACTGCATCGATTCCTACGCCTCGGCCTGCACCGACGCCGGGATCTCCCCCGAGGAGATGGCGGAGGCCGTGAACGTGGCCGCCGTCATCCGCGGGGGCGGCGTGATCGCGCACTGGGTCCAGGCCTGCAACACGCTCGCGCGGAAGGGATGAGCCGTCTCGTCGTCATCGGGGCGGGGCCGATGGGCCTCGAAGCAGCGCTAGGGGCGGAGGAGCGCGGGTTCGAGGTCACCGTCCTCGAGAAGGGGCGGGTCGGCGACTCGCTCCGGCGCTGGGGCCGGACGCGGTTCTTCAGCCCGCTCGGGATGAACGTCTCGCCGCGCGCCAGGCGTCGGCTGGGCGCCCTCCTCCCGCCGGAGGACGCGATCCTCACCGGTGTCGAGATGGTCGAGCGCGTCCTCGAGCCGCTGGCCGCGGGGCTTCGCGGTCCCGTACGCACGGGACACCGCGTGGTGGCGGTGGGTCGGTCGCGCCTGACGCGATCCGAGATGGCCGGCCATCCGCTGCGTGCGGAGCGGCCGTTCCGGCTCCTCGTCGAGGGACCGGAGGGGGAGTACGCGATCGAAGCCGAGGCCGTCCTGGACGCCTCCGGCGTCTACGACACGCCGGCGGCGGTCGGGTCGGGCGGCGTGCCTGCGCGGGGCGAGAGTGCCGTGCAGTCCCGGCTCGTCCGCCACCTGGGCACGCTGGAGGAGCGCCTCCCCGATCTCGCCGGCCACGACGTGCTCCTCGTCGGCCACGGCCATTCCGCCGCCCACGCAATCGGCCTCTTCGAAACCCTCTCGCCGTCCCCGCGCGTCGTCTGGGCCACGCGGAGCGCGCACCGGCGGCCGTGCGTCGAGATCGCCGGCGATCCCCTGCTCGAGCGCCGGAGCGTCGTCGCCCGCGCGAACGCGCTGGCCCAGGACCCGCCGGCGTTCCTGCGAGTGGAGCGGCGGGCGAGTGTCGAGTCGATCGAGGTGGACAACGGCCGCCTCCGGGTGGCGCTGGGCGGCGACCGGGGCGGCCTGTTCGACGCGGTCGTAGGCTTCACCGGGTACCGCCCCGACGTGTCGTTCCTCTCCGAGCTGGCGCTCGAGATCTCGCCGGTCAGCGAAGGCGCGCACCGCCTGCAGCGCGCGATTGCCGGGATCACGGACTGCCTGACTCCGCCGCGAGTGCGGGACGAGGACCTCCTCTCCGGCGAGCCGGGCTTCCACCTCGTGGGGTTCAAGGCCTACGGCCGGCTTCCCACGTTCCTGCTGCAGACCGGTCACGCCCAGCTCGAGAGCGTGCTCGAGATCGTCGCCGGGCGCCGGTGAGCGTCTTCCCCCAGGCCCCGCTCGCCGCCCTGGACACGCTCTGGCTCCAGGTGGCGGGGACGCTCTGCAACCTCCAGTGCACGCACTGCTTCGTCTCGTCCTCGCCCTCGAACCACAGCTTCGAGATGATGAGCTTCGACGACGTGCGCGGATTCCTGGCCGAGGCGGAATCCCTCGGCGTCAAGGAGTACTACTTCACGGGCGGCGAGCCTTTCCTGCACCGCGACATCCTCCCGATGCTGGAAGCAGCGCTCGCGCTCGGTCCCGTCTCCGTGCTCACCAACGGCGTCCTCATAAAGGAGGAGACGGCGGCGCGTTTGCGGCGCCTCTCGGACGCTTCCGAGTACAGCCTGGACCTGCGGGTGTCGCTCGACGGGCTGGACGCGGCGGCCAACGACCCCGTGCGCGGGGCGGGAACGTACGAGCGGATCCTCGAAGGGGTGCGACACCTCGCCGCGGCGGGCCTGAACCCGGTGGTGACCGTGACCGAGGCCTGCGAGGGTGCTTCGACCGAGGACGGCCGAGTCCGGCTCCTCGGCCTCCTGCGCGACATCGGGCTCGCGCAGCCTCGGCTCAAGGTCATGCCGCTGCTGCGGCTGGGAGCGGAGGAGGCGCGGACGCGCGGCTACGAGCCCGCGGAGAGCCTCCGCGGCGCGACGCTCGAGCGCGAGGACCTCGAGCGGCTCGTCTGCGCGAGCGGGAGGATGGCCACCGCGCGCGGCGTCTGGGTCTGCCCGATCCTGCTCGACTCTCCCCAGGCGCGGATGGGCACGACCCTTCGGGACACGCTCCGGCCGTTCGCCCTCTCGCACTCCGCCTGCTACACCTGCCACGTCCAGGGTCTCTCGTGCCGGACCTGAGGCTCGACCGCACGCCGACGCCCGAGCCCGTGCGGACCGCCGAGCTCGGCCACTTCCGAAAGGTCGCGCTCCTCGGCGGGATCTACTCGAACTACCTGGCGCTCGCCGA
>JBKPBQ010000259.1:0-9592 GCA_046726955.1 Acidobacteriota bacterium | reverse complement strand
GTGCAGGTGCTGGTCGCCTGCTCGGGCGACACGGTGCAGAAGGCGCTCGACAACGTCTCCTCGTCCGAGCTGTTCATCCTTCCCGTCAACTACCGCGGCAAGGCCTGCTACCGCATCTGCTGGGGCCTCTACGACAGCCAGGACCGGGCCACCGCGGCACTGCTGTCGCTTCCGGAATACTTCCGCCAGGGAGGAGCCTCCCCCAAGGTATCGCCCGCGGCCGCCCTCCTGCCCTGACCGTGCCCCGCGCGCGGTCGTCGTACTTCCTCCTCCTGGCCCTGTCTCTCCTCCTCGCTCGTCAGAGCGCCGCCGACACCATCACGCTCACGAACGGCCGCGTGATCGAGGCGGACCGGGCCTGGTACGAAGGAGCGGAGGTCCGCTACCAGAAGGACGGCGGGATCTTCGGCCTCCCCCGCGACGTCGTGAAGAAGGTCGAGCAGCCGATGGAGGGAGGCGTCGTCCTGGAGCCGGACGTGGTGCGCAGCCGCGAGCGGCTCGCCGCCGGCGATCCCGGCGAGGCCCTGCGCTACGCGCGCCTCGCGCTCTTCCGCGATCCCGCCTCCGTACCCGCGCTGCGCGCCCTCGCCCAGGCGCAGCTCGCGCTCGGCGAAGCCGGCCGCGCTCGCGAGAGCGCGGAGAAGGCCGTGCGCCTGGACAACCGCGATCCCGGCGCCCACGCCGTCCTCGGAGACGCGATGCTGGCGCTCGGCGAGCGTCTGCGAGCCGAGGAGGAATACCGGCGCAGCCTCACGATCCGGCACGATCCGTTGATCGAGCAGAAGCTGCTCTCCCTCGCCCCGACCTACGCCGACGCGCACTTCCGCATCCGCTACGAGGGAAGCCCGCGCGAAGCGCTGGGGGCGGCGGTCCTGAAGATCCTCACCGAGGCCTACGCCGACCACAAGAAGCGCCTCGGTTTCTCCCCCGACGCACCGATCACGGTCGTCGTGCAGACCGACAGCTCGTTCGCGGAGCAGACGCGAGCCCCCGAGTGGGCCGAAGGGTGGAACGACGGCACGATACGCATTCCCGCCGCCGGCCTCGAGCTGCCGAACCCGCGTCTCCAGCAGGTCCTGCGGCACGAGCTCGCGCACTCGTTCGTGGCGTCGCGCACCGGGAACAACTGCCCGGTCTGGCTCCAGGAAGGCATCGCGCAGTGGCTCGAGGGCGGCGACCCCGCGCGCGAGGACGTGGTGCTCGTACCTCTCGCCCGGGCGGGGCGGCTGCCGAACCTGCTGACCCTCGAGGGACCCTTCCGAAACCTGAGCGAGGCGCAGGCCGGCGTCGCCTACGCGCAGAGCCTTTCCGCCGTTGCCCACATCATCCGCAAGCGCGGCGAGCCTGGCCTGCTCCGGCTCGTGGCCGCGCTCTCCGACCGGCTGCCCGCCGAGGAGGCGCTGCCCGTCTCGATCGCGCTCAGCTATCCGGAGCTCCAGAAGAGCTGGGAGGACTACCTGAAAGCGGTGGAGTCGAGGCCGCTCGCCGCGGCGCCGGTTCAGCGGTAGACGCCGCGGTACCAGTCGAGCGTGCGCGCCAGGCCCGTCTCGAAGTCCACGATCGGCCGATAGCCGAGGAGCTTCCGCGCGAGGCGGATGTCGGCGAGGCTGTGGCGCACATCGCCCGGGCGGGCCGGACCGTGCTTGGCTCGGACGCGCACGCCGAGCTGCCGCGCCATCCGGTCGAGAAGGGCGTTGAGCGTGACGCGGCGGCCCATGGCCACGTTCACGGCCTGGCCGCGCAGCCCCTTCGCGCGCAGCGCCCGCCGGTTCGCTTCCACCACGTTGTCCACGTACGTGAAGTCGCGGCTCTGCCGGCCGTCTCCGTAGATGACCGGCGTCTCTCCGCGGAAGAGGGCCTTGGCGAACAGGCTGATGACGCCGCTGTAGGGCGACCCCGCCGCCTGCCGTGGTCCGAACACGTTGAAGTAACGGAGGGTGAGCGTCTCCATCCCGTAAAGGGAGGCGAAGATCCGCACGTAGTGCTCGCCCGTCGTCTTGCCGACCGCGTAGGGTGAGAGCGGCCGCGTCGGCATCTCCTCCGTCTTGGGCAGCCTGGGCGCGTCGCCGTACACCGACGAGGAGCCGGCGTACACGAACCGCCGGACGCCCGCGTCGCGCGCGGCCACGAGCATGGCCAGGGTGGCGGTGGCGTTCGCGCGGTGGGACGCCGCGGGCTCCTTCACGGAGCGGGCGACGCTCGGCACCGCGCCCTCGTGGAACACGGCCTCGATCCCCCGGACCGCCCGGGCCGCCGTGCGCGCGTCCGCGCAGTCGCCGCGCAGCACCTCCACGTCGTCCCGGACCGGGCGCAGGTTGTCGCGGTGGCCGGACGAGAAGTCGTCGAGGACCCGCACGCGGTGGCCGGCGCGCACGAACGACTCCGCGAGGTGGCTGCCGATGAAGCCGGCACCGCCCGTGACGAGGATTCTCAAGATGGCAACTCTCCAGATCGTTGGCAACGGAAATCGCGGCGGCTGCGCCGCCGCAAGAAAATCCGCAGAGCGGGCCTGTAAGCCGGATCCTGTCCCCGCCCTCGCCGTTGCCGACGGGAGCAGGTGGCGATCATTCCTCTAGCCCCGCGGTTGCTCGCGGGGTCCAGCGACCTACCCGGGGGCATCAGCCGGGCCAGCCTCGAACGCCCCCCTATTTGGCCTTGCTCCGTGTGGGGTTTGCCCTGCCCGCCGTGTCACCACGACGGCGGTGCGCTCTTACCGCACCTTTTCACCCTTGCCACCCCCGGTCGCCCGGGAGTTCGGCGGTGTGTTTTCTGTGGCACTTTCCCTGAGGTCACCCTCGCTGGCCGTTAGCCAGCACACTGCCCATTGGAGTCCGGACTTTCCTCCCCGGTCCCGACGTCGGACCGCGGCGACCGCCCGACCCGCTCTGCGGACGATTTCAGGTTAAGGGTGCGAGAGACGGGGGTCAAGCCGAGCGGACATTTCACTTGTCACCAACAGCCGAGCGAACTGTTGCGCGCGTCTCGACACCGATCTCCTGCCCGGCCGCCACCCGTGGTATGTATCGGGCGCGATGACGCACTCGCCGCGCTTCGAGAAGATGAAGGAGGCCGTGGTCGCGCTCTACGAGCGCAACCGGCAGAAGGGCCGGGCGGCCTGGTGCGGCCTCGACTACGACTTCGTCTGCCCGTCCACCGGCACGTACCCGTTCCAGTGGCTGTGGGATTCGTGCTTCCACGCGGTCGTCCTCGCTCACTACGACAAGGAGCGGGCCCGCTCCGAGATCCGGAGCCTCCTCGCCAACGCACAGCCCGACGGCTTCATCGCCCACGTGACGTTCTGGCAGCGCGAAGCCTACGAGGCGATGCTCGCCACGTACTCGATCGCCTATCGCACCCCGTACCTCTCGGACTGCATCCAGCCCCCCGTCCTCGCGGAGGCGGTCTACGCGGCCTCGCGGGGCGAAGGCGGCAGCGCCTTCCTCGACGAGGTCCTGCCGAAGACGCGGCTCTTCTTCGACTGGCTCGACCGCCGGCGCGACCCCGACCGGGACGGGCTGATCGCGACCCTCCAGCCCGACGAGTCCGGTCTCGACCACACGCCGAAATACGACAGCTACCTCGGGATCACCGGCACCGAGCACGAGCAGTTCACCGCCGCCTGGGAGCGCGTGGCCGGCCCATATGCCGCGGTAGGCCGCGACTACGACCGCATGTTCGCCCTCGACCGCTTCGTGATGGAGGACGTGCTCGTCAACACCATCTACGGGGAGAACCAGCGCGTCCTCGCCGGGCTCCTGCGCGAGCGCGGCGACGGGGCGGGAGCCGCGGAGATGGACCGCCGAGCCGACCGCACGACCGCGGCCCTCGTCGAGAAGTGCTGGGACCCGCGCCGCGGCCTCTTCTTCGACCTCGCCGGCCTTCGCGAGGAGCCGCAGCGGGTGAGCACCGTCTCGTCCCTGATGCCGCTCGTCCTCCGCGACCTGCCGCGGCCCATGGCCGAGGCCCTCGCCGCCCACGTGGAGAACCCGCGGGAGTACGGAGCGCCCTACCCCGTCCCGTCGGTGGCCATGGACGAGCCGACGTATCGGAAGGCCGTACCCGAAGAGCGGCTGCTCTGGCGCGGGCCGACCTGGATCAACACGAACTGGTACGTCGCGCGCGGCCTGCGCCGGCACGGCCGCGAGGACCTGGCCCGCACGATCGAGGACCGGTCGGCAGCCCTCGTCGAGCTCTCCGGCTTCCGGGAGTACTACGACCCGGTGACGGCCGAGGGGTTCGGGGCGCACGGCTTCTCGTGGACGGCGCTCGTGCTCGACATGCTGGCCTCGCTCGAGGGGCGCCCTCTTTAATTAATGATGACGACCCGGCTGGCCGGCGCCATCGTCCTCGCCTGGCTGGCGGCACTTCCCGACGCGCCGCCTCAACGGCAGGTGTTCCGCCTGCACTACGCCCCGAAGGACCGGGAGACCGGCCGCTACCAGTACGTCCCGGTCGAGGTGCCCGAGGGGACGACCCGCCTGCACGTCGTCTACAGCTACGACAAGCTGGACGGCCAGAACGTCGTGGACCTGGGCCTCTTCGAGCCCGGACCGCTCGAGCTCGGCCAGGCCAGGGCGCGGGGATGGACGGGCGGCGAGCGGTCCGACGTGACGGTGGCTGCCGGCAGCGCGACGCCGGGCTACTGGCCGGGACCGCTTCCCGCGGGTACGTGGCACGTCCAGCTCGGGCTCTACAAGGTCGCCCCCGCCGGTGTCGACGTCGAGCTCACGCTCGAGACGGGGCGCGAGCCCCAGCCCTCGCCTCCGGCCACTCCCGCTCCACGCCGGGAGCCGCTCCGCACGGGACCGGCCTGGTACCGCGGAGACCTCCACACGCACACGGTCCACAGCGACGGCAAGCTGACGGTGGCCGAGCTCGTGCAGGCGGCGCGCGACGCCGGACTCGACTTCATCGCGATCACCGACCACAACAACACCGTCCACCAGGCCGACGGCGTGCGCGACGACGCGCTGCTGACGATCGTCGGCGAGGAGATCACGACGCCCGGCGGGCACGCCAGCGTGTGGGGCCTGGGGCCGCGCGACTTCGTGGACTTCCGCGTGCTTCCCGGCGACGGGCAGATCGACGCGCTCGTCCGGAGCGCCGTCGGTCGGGGCGCGGTCTTTTCGATCAACCACCCGTTCGCGGACTGCGCGCAGTGCTCGTGGGACCACCCCGTGCCGGAGGGCGTCACGGGCATCGAGATCTGGAATCGCTGGGACGGTCCGCAGGAGGCCGCCATCGCGCTCTGGGATCGCCTGCTGACGAGCGGCCGCCGCCTCACCGGGATCGGCTCCAGCGACTTCCACCGGCAGCCTGCGCCCCTCGGCCGCGGGAGCGTGCGCGTCTGGGCGCCCGAGCTCAGCACGACCGCCATTCTGCAGGCCATCAAGAAGGGGCGCGTCGTCGTCATGGGCGATCCGGCAAGTCCGCCGCCCGTTGTGACCCTCCGTGCGGCAGAACGGACCGCGGCGGTGGGCGAGACGCTCACCGTGCGCCGCAACGAGCCCTTCCTGGTCGAGGTGCGGGCCGGCACGTGGGCCGGCGGCCGCGCCGACGTCGTGTGGAGCGGCGACCGCGTCGGAAGCCTGGTGCTGAGCCGCGATCTCGCGGGCTTCGAGTGGAAGGCGCCGAGCGACGGCTACGTGCGGGTCGAGGTGCGCGGTCCGGACGGCGCGCTCGTCGCCCTCACGAATCCCGTGTTCGTGACGGCCGAGGGGCCGTGAGCGTGCGTCCGCCCGCGGCGGCGGTGCTCGCGGTGCTGCTCTCCGCAGCCTTCGCGTACGCGGACGAATCGCTCGTGACGCCCACCCGCGTCGGGCGCAAGGACGCTCCCCTGGTCCTGAGCGTGTGGGCCCAGCAGGAGTACTCGCACCTCGCGGCCCGCGCCGACGTGGCCGAGATCTTCCGCGACATCTTCGAGAAGTGGGCGGAGGCGCACCCGGACGTCCAGCTCGAGATCTCGGTCATGCCCGCGCTCGAGCTGCACAAGGCGAAGCTGCTCCTCGCCGCGGCTGCGGGGCGGCTGCCCGACGTCGCCTCGGTGGACAGCTTCTGGATGCCGCTCTTCCTCGCCGGCGGCCACGTCCAGCCGATGAACGAGTACTGGCCGGCGGAGGACCGCGCGGATTTCCTGCCTTTCACGATCGACACGCTCTCGGATTCGGCCGGCAACGTCTACGGCATCTGGCACGGCACGGACTGCCGCGTCCTGTACTACCGGAAGGACCTCGTGCCGGTGCCGCCCCGAACGTGGGACGAGCTCATCGAGACGGCGAGCCGCCTCTCGCGCGAGCGCAAGATGGCCGGCTACCTCTACAACGCGGGCCGGTGGGAGGCCGCGGTCTTCGACCACCTCCCGATGTTCTGGGGCCAGGGCGGCGAGCTCGTGGACAGCGCGGGCCGCCCCGTCTTCGGCGAGCCCCCGAACCGCGAGAAGATGCTCCGCCTCTTCGGCTTCCTCCGGCGCACGATCGAGAGCGGGGCCTCGCCCCGATCGGTCCTCGCCAACAACGACTACCAGCAGCTCAGCGGGGCGGCGGTGGCCGGCGACGTTGCGATGTTCCTCGGGGGGAGCTGGCAGCTCCGCGAGCTCGAGACGAACCTCGCCCCTTCGGAATACGCCAAATGGGACGTGGCTCCCATCCCGCAGGCCGAGGCCGGCAGCGAGGCGACGGGCACCGGGGGATGGGTGTGGGTCACGTACTCGCGCGATCCCGTGAGGCGAAAGGCCGCGGTCGAGCTCCTCCGCGCGATCGAGTCGCCGGAGAACGTCGCGCGCATCAGCCTCCCCACGCACCAGCTCCCGGTGCGGCGCAGCGTCTACCGCGACGCGCCGTTCTTCCGCGAGGACCGCTTCCACGCGCGCTACGGCGAGATGCTCGTCCACGCCCGGGCGCGACCCGCCGTCCCGCTCTACCCCGCGATCTCGGAGCAGCTCCAGCTCGCGATCGGGGCGGTGGTGGCCGGCGACAAGACTCCCGAGAGGGCGCTCGACGAGGCGTGGCGCGCCGTCCTCACGATCGCCGAGCGCCAGGAAGCGCGGGCCCAGCGTCCGCCGGAGCCTCCGGCGTTCGTGGCGGCGATCCCCGTCGCGCTCGCCCTCGTGCTGCTGGCGATGGCCCTCGTGCCCGCGGCGAAGCACGGCCTCGTCCCCTGGCTCCTCCCCGCCCTCGTGGCCGTGGGCGGGATCCTCCTCTACCCGATGCTCGACCTCGTGCGGCTGTCGTTCACCGACACGCGCACGCAGGAGGCGGCCTTCCGCTACACGCTCGAGAGCTTCCGCACGCTCGTCACCGATCCCGACTTTCCGGGGATGGTGGGAGTCACGCTCGTCTTCGTCGTCGTGTCGGTCGCCTTCCAGGTCGGGATCGGCATGGCTCTGGCGGTGCTGATCGACTCGGCGCGACGGCGGCGGGCGCCCGCTACGCTCCTCGCGCGCGTCGCGGTGGTCGGGGCATGGGTCATCCCCGGCGTGCTCGTGGGCGTCCTCTGGCGGATCCTGCTCGTCGAGAACCGGGCGGGGATCGCGAACTACGTGCTGTCGTTCTTCGGCCTCGGCCCGCTGCCCTTTCTCTCGGTCGGAGGCTGGGCGCTCGCTTCCGTGATCGTGGCCAACGTCTGGCGCGGCTGCGCCTTCAGCATGATCCTGCAGTACGCGGGCCTGCAGCGCATCCCGCGTGAGCTGCACGAGGCCGCGGACCTCGAGGGTCTCTCGCCCTGGGGTCGGCTGCGGGTCGTGCTGCTGCCGCAGATCGCTCCCATCGTCGCGCTGAACCTCGCCCTCGCCACCATCTCCACGCTGAACACGTTCGACTCGATCCTGCCCCTCACCGGCGGCGGTCCGGCGCGCCGCACCGAGGTCGTCTCGCTCTACATGTACCGCGCCGCCTTCTTCGGCCTCGAGGCGGGACGGGCGGCGGCGGTGGCAGTGGTGATGCTGCTCCTGAACCTCGCCCTCGCGCTCGTGGCCGCCCGGCTCGCGCAGCGAGAGGCGGAGACGGCATGAGCGGCCGGCGACGCTGGCTCCGCACGCTGCTCCTCCTGGCCGTGGCCGCGGTCTTCCTCGTCCCCCAGCTTTGGCTCTTCTCCGTCTCGTTGAAGACGAAGTCCGGCGTCTTCGAGTACCCGCCCCGGCTCGTGGGAGAGACGGCCTCGCTCGCGAACTACCGCTTCGTCATGGAGCGCACGCAGGTCCCGACCTATCTCTGGAACAGCGCGCGCGTGGCCGCGCTCGCCACCTTCTTCACGCTCCTCCTCGGCCTTCCGGCAGCCTACGTGCTGTCGCGCGAGCGGTTCCGCAGCCGGGGACCGCTCCTCACCGCCTTCCTCGTCGTCCAGACCGTCTCGCCGATCATCCTGCTGGTGCCGATCTACGGTGTGGTGGCGCGATTGGGGCTCCTCGATACCCACGCGGGGCTCGTGATCGTCTACGCGGCGGTCCAGCTCCCGCTCACCGTCGTGATCATGAAGGCGTTCTTCGACGCGATCCCGCCCTCGCTCTTCGAGGCCGCCCGCCTCGACGGCGCGAGCCGCGCGCTCACCTTCCGGCGCGTGGCTCTCCCGCTCGTCGGCCCCGGCCTCGCCGCCACCGCGATCTTCAACCTCGCCGCCTACTGGGCGGAGTTCGGGCTCGCGCTCGTCCTCCTCGACTCGCAGAGCCGCTTCACGATGCCGATCGGGCTCTTCAGCTTCCAGAGCGGCTACGAGACGGAGTGGCAGCTCGTGGCCGCGGCCAGCTTCATCGGGCTTCTTCCCGTGATCGCGGCCTTCGTGCTGCTGCAGCGCTACTTCGTGGCCGGCCTCACCGCGGGGGCAGTGAAGGGCTGACCGTCAGGCCTTGAACCCGGCCTCCGTGAGGTACTCGCGCATCACCTTCGCGTAGTGCGGGAAGGCGATCTCGGGCGCGTCGATCTCGGGATGCCACTTCTTCTCCCACTCGAAGCAGAAGTAGCCGCGGTAGCCGCCCTTGACCAGCACCTGGACCTGCTCGCGCACCGGCACCTGGCCCTGTCCTGTGAGCACGTACCGCCGGTCGTCGCCTGCCGGGACCGAGTCCTTGAGGTGGGTGTGGCGGATGTACGGGCCCAGGCTCTTCCAGGTCTCGGCCGGTGACTCCTTGCCGGCGACGAACGTGTGGTGGGCATCCCAGAGGAGCTTGAACGAATCGGACCCGACTCCGTTCAGGATCGCGAGCAGGTCGGCCGAGTGGGTGAAGTCGCCGTGCGATTCGATGAGCACCGTGACGCCTGCCGTCTTCGCGTGCGCGGCCATCTGCTGGAACCCGTCGACGATCCGCTTGAGCACGTCCTCCTTGGGCTCGTCGGGCGGAAGCTTGTCCCCGAACATCCGAACGTAGGGCACGGAAAGTGCCTGGGCGAGGTCGATGAAGCGGCGGCCCTCGTCGAGCTGCTCGTCGCGCGCCGCCTTCTCCTTCTCGTGCATCCGCGCCGAGGCTCCGAGGTCCGTGACGACGATCCCGAGAGCCGCGAAGTCCTTCTTCGTCCCGGCCAGACGGGATCCCGTGAGCTCCGGAACCTTGGTCAGGTCCATCTCGCCCCCGATCCCGCGCAGCTCGAGCCCGGTGTAGCCG
>JBKPBQ010000258.1:0-25291 GCA_046726955.1 Acidobacteriota bacterium | reverse complement strand
GACCTTCTGCGCGTCGTCGAGAACTGGGCGGCGCCGTTCGTCCTCGTGATGACGGGTGCGCTCCTCGTCTGGGCGGTGAGGGAGGCAAACGGCCTCGGTCCGCTGCTGAGCCAGCCGGGAAAGCTGAACTCGTTCCGCGAGTTCTTCCCGGTCTTCATCCCGTCGCTCACCGCGATGATCGGCTACTGGGCAACGCTCTCCCTGAACATGCCGGACTTCACGCGCTTCGGCCGCTCCCAGCGCGAGCAGATGGTGGGCCAGGTCGTGGCGCTGCCCACGACCATGTCGGTGTTCGCGGCCATGGGCGTCCTCATCACGAGCGCCACGGTGATCATCTACGGCGAGGCGATCTGGGACCCCATCAAGCTCGTGGGACGGTTCCAGCAGCCGGTCGTGGTCGCGGTCTCGATGTTCACGGCGGTGGTGGCCACACTCGCCGTCAACATCGCGGCGAACGTAGTCTCGCCCGCCAACGACTTCGCGAACGCCTTCCCCCGCCTGATCTCGTTCAAGACGGGCGGGCTCATCACGGGCCTCCTCGGCATCTTGATGCAGCCCTGGAAGCTGCTCGCCGACGCCTCGGGGTACATCTTCACGTGGCTCCTCGGCTACTCCGGCGGCCTGGGCTCGATCGCCGGCGTGCTCATCGCCGACTACTGGGTGGTGCGGAACCGGCAGCTGGACCTGGAGGACCTGTACCTCACCGACGGCGCCTACCGCTACGCGTCAGGCTGGAACTGGCGCGCGGTGGTGGCGACACTCGCCGGCTGCGCCTTCGCGTGGGGCGGCTTCGTCGTTCCCGCGCTCCGGCCGCTCTACGACTACGCGTGGTTCACGGGGTTCGGCGTGGCGTTCGTGTTGCACGTGATCCTGATGCGCGGGGCGCCGTCGGCTGTTCGGCCGGCTTGATCTTCTGGTCTCGTCTCGAGAGGCTTGCTGAAAATGAACTCGCCCCGGGGCGAGTTCGTCTCGCCAGTCATGCTCGCGGAACTGGTTCCGGAACCAGTTAGCGGACGATCAAACTCGCCCGACAGCCCTTGTTCCGATTTCGTTGCGAGTCGAACGGACGCGCGCACGTTCGCGACCAGCGGATCGCCCCTGACGCCCCGCTGATTCACCTCGCGGCGAACTGATTCACTTCCACATCACTGACTTCACGCCTTCGATCTCCAAACGCCGCTCAATGTCAACGCCCAAAAAATCCCCCAGGTCCCCCGGCCCCCCACCACAGTGCCCGTCCCCGCTAGAACCTGAACCCGATCGCCGCCCCGAGCTGGAACCCGGAGCTCTCGTAGACCCCGTCGTAGCCGTAGCGGCTCGTGCCCATGGTGTCGCGGTGGCGGTAGTTCAGGTAGCGGGCCATCAGGTCGACGCTGACGTTGCCGTACTTGTAGGTGGCCCCGCCGCCGAAGCCGTGGCGGTTGGAGTCGTGGAGAAAGGGCGAAACGGTGGTCGTGGGCTGGGGACCGTGGTCGTACGCGTAGCCCACGCGAAGAGCCCAGGTCTGGCTGAGCTGGTACTCGACGCCGAGCCGCCCCTGCCACGTGCTCTCGTAGTTCATCGGCAGGTTGGTGTCGAACCCGGTCGTCCCCGGAAAGCTGACGCGGACGGTGTCGAACGACGACCAGAACGTCCACACGATGTCTCCCTCGACCGTCCAGTAGCCCCTCTTCACGGCCAGCCCGGCAGCGAACGTGGACGGGAACTCGAACTGCACCACCGCGGCCTGGGGCGTGGGCAGGGCAGCCGCGACCGCCGCGTCCACCGCGGCGTTGCCGGTGCGGATCTGCGTGAAGGTGCCGGTGGCCCCGAAGTCGCCGCTCACCTTGTGGCGGTAGGCGAGGCCGATGGTGACGGTGTCGGAGGGGCTCGCGAGGAGGCCGACGTTGAAGCCGACCTCCGTGTCGCTCTCGCTGTCGACCACGAGGGAGGCCACGTCGGTCGGCACCGGGAACGCGGCGGGATCGGCGAGGATCCGCCGCTCCAGCTTGAAGCTGGAGAAGCGGAGGTCCACTCCGAAGCCGATGGCCAAGCGGTCGCGTACCTGCCAGGCCACTGTTGGGTTGACCCCTATCGTCTTGACCTCGCAGTCCACGCAGATGAACCGGCCGGTGAAGGTGCTGGGGTTCTCCCACTGCGCGCGATAGCCGAACGGCTTGTTCACCCCGACGCCGACCCGGACCGTATCCGAGACCTGCTGGGAGTAGTAGAGGCTCGGCACCACGGTGAAGGGCCGATCCGTGCTCTCGAGGGTGCCGACGGGAGGATAGGGCCCCTCACCGACGAAGTCGGTGTTGTAGGACCCGAAGCCGCCGCTGACGTAGAGCTGCTTCCCCTTCAGGAAGCCGATTCCGGCTGCATTATAGAAGATGGCGGACGGGTCGGCCGCCTGGGCGACGTAGGCCCCCGCGAACCCCATCGCCCGCGCTCCCTGATTCTCCACCGCGAAGCCCGCGGCGGAGGAAGGCACCGCCGCCGCGACGAGAAGCCCCAGTCCCAGCAAACCCTTCAAAACACACACGCAAACGCCAGTTCTCATCACCCCTCCAGGGACGACACCCTCGCCCGTCGGTGAAGCGCCGCCACGGATACACGAGTGCGCGCGATTCTTCGACAAAATCGCGCACAGTCTAGTTCCGGGCCCGGCGCGGAGAGGTCCGCAGAAAAAGGCGGCGGAAAAAAATCACGCCCCGATGGCCGAGGAGCCTCGCAGCGTGGCGGGCGACGACGGCGCCGTGCGGTCCGGCGTCAGCGGCAGGTCGTGCGGATCTGGTCCGTGCCCCGGAACGACTGCCCGGTGCGAGTGCGGCCGGTCAGGAACACTTGCCGCGTGCCGCAGCGAATGCCGGCCTGCTGGACGCGGAAGTAGAGGACCATGTCCTTGTCCCCGTCGCCGTCCGTGTCCTGGAGCTTCGCGTTGAAGCCGGGAGCCTCGGTGCCCCGAACGCCGAAGCGCACGGAGGCCGGGTCCACGGTCTGCGCGTCGAACCCGCGCGTGCTCAGGATGGCCACGGGCAGCCAGAAGTCGCTGTTGGGGTCCACGACGTTCAGCGACCCCGCGCAGCGGCCGGGCTTCACGTCGATCTTCACGGAGAGCACGGGCGCCGGCGCCGGCTCGGCGATGAGGAAGTGGTCGGGGGTGAGCGCCTCGTCGGAGACGCGAACCTCGTCGATCAGGCCCACGAAGGGCTGGCCCGCCCGTCCGCCCAGCGACCAGCCGACGCTCGTCGGCAGCTCGGGACTCGTGTCGGTGACGGTGGACTGGAGGACGCCGTCGACGTAGACGCGATACGTCGCTCCCTGGCGGACGATCGCCACGTGTCCCCACTTGCCGGGCGAGAACGGCACCCCGCTGTCGGAGAGGCCGGAGCCGGCGAGGACGTGGAGGTCGCCGTCCGGCGACCTGTAGTCGAGCCCGAGCGTGAAGTCGAAGTTGGCCTGGAGCTGGAATCGGTTGTCGTCGCTGCCGCTGTCCGAACGACCCCAGAGCGGGCTGCCGCTCTGGATCGCCGACCACTTCAGCCAGAACTCGAGCGTCATGTCGCCCGGCTCGTTCAACGGGAACGCGTTCGAGAAGGCGACGAGGTCCTCGAAGCTCGTGAGCTCGAGGCTCTGGTGATTGGACGCGCCCGTCTGCGGAATCGACGTGACCGGCACGTCGGGACGGTAGGTGACGGAGCCGAGAGGCGAGCCGTTGTCGTGACCGGCGGAGTCGACGATCTCCCCGGTGGCCACCGCATTCGGCGACCCTTCCTCGAATCGATAGTAGTGAACCGTGGCCGCCCGGGCCGTGGCGCTCACGCCCAGGAGAAGGAGAACGACCTGCGCCGCGCGGAAAGTGCTCATGGCCTCCTCGCCGAAGTCCTCGATTGTCTGGTGGTCGCGCGGGAGGGCCGCCGATGCCGCCATCGTTCCACGAGCCCGCGCCGCTACCTGTGAGCGCCGAAGGCGTGTGACTCCGCGCACACGGCGAATGGATCGCTCGCCCGAAATCTCGCGCGTTTCGTCCCCTTGCAACGCATGTGTCGCGGGAATACAGTTCCCGGCTTGAACTCGATCGACGCGCTCCAGGCCGCGCTGCGCGACCAGCTGTACGTCGCCGATCGCGGCCTGGCCACCGCGCTCTTCCTCGCCCTGAGGCTCGCGCGTCCCGTCTTCCTCGAAGGCGAGGCCGGCGTCGGCAAGACGGAGGTGGCGAAGGTCCTCGCCAAGGCGCGCGGGTCCGAGCTCGTCCGCCTGCAGTGCTACGAGGGCCTCGACGTCCACCAGGCCGTCTACGAGTGGAACTACGCGCGGCAGATGATGCACATCCGCCTGCTGGAGGCGCGCGGCGCCGCCGCGGCGGAGGAGGAGCTCTTCGGGCCGTCCTTCCTCGTCGAGCGCCCCGTGCTCCGCGCGCTCCGGGCCGAGGGCCCCGTCTCGCCCGTCCTCCTCGTGGACGAGATCGACCGCGCCGACGAGGAGTTCGAGGCGTTCCTGCTGGAGGTGCTGTCGGACTTCCAGGTCACGATCCCCGAGATCGGCACGATCCGAGCCGCGCGGCCCCCGGCCGTGGTCGTCACCTCCAACCGCACGCGCGAGGTGCACGACGCGCTGAAGCGCCGCTGCCTCTACCACTGGATCGACTACCCGTCCTTCGAGACCGAGCTCGCGATCGTGCGGGCCAAGGTTCCCGACGCCGCTGCCGAGCTCGGCCGGCAGGTCACCGGCTTCGTGCAGGAGCTGCGGCGCGCCGAGCTCTACAAGCGGCCCGGCGTGGCGGAGACGCTGGACTGGACGGCCGCCCTCGTGGCCCTCGACCGTCAGGCCCTCGATCCCTCGGTCGTGGACGAGACGCTCGGCGTCGTCCTCAAGTACGAGGACGACCTGCGCAAGGTCCGGGGAGGCCTGGCCGCGGGGCTCGTGGCGCGCGTCCAGGCCGGAGCGTGAGCGCGCTCGTCCCGAACCTCCTGCTCTTCGGCCGCGTGCTGCGCGGGCTCGGCCTCGACGTGGACACGGCGAGGATGCTCGACCTCGTGGAGGCGCTCCGTCACGTCGAGATCGGCAACAAGGCCGACTTCCGCCACGCCGCGCGCTGCCTCCTCGTCCGCGGCCGGGAGGATGCGGTTCTCTTCGACGCCGCGTTCGAGGCGTTCTGGAGGAAGCCGTCCGGAGAAGGGACGTCGCTCGACCTTCGCGCGCTGGGAGAGAAGCGGCGCTTCAAGCGGCCCCGCTTCTCGCCGACACCGCGCGCGGGGAGATCGGACGCCGCGGATGGCGATCCTTCGTCGCCCGTGGTGCGGCCGATCCTGGCCTGGAGTCCCCTCGAACGGCTCCGCCACAAGGACTTCGCGGAGCTGACCGCCGAGGAGCTGGCCGAGGTCACTCGCCTTCTCTCCGAGTTCTCGTGGCGCATCCGGCCGCGCCGCTCGCGGCGGTTCCGCGACGGCCGCGGGCCCGTCGCCGACCTGCGCCAGACCGTGCGCCGCGCCCTGCGTCACGGCGGCGAGGTGCTCCTGTTCTCCCGACGCCGGCGCACGACCCGCCCCCGCCCCGTCGTCGTGCTCGCCGACGTCAGCGGCTCCATGGAGCGCTACACGCGCCTCCTTCTTCTGTTCATGCGCGCCCTCGCCGGCGCGTCGCGAACGGAGGCCTTCGTCTTCGGCACCCGCCTCACGCGCATCACGCGGCCGCTCCTCGCGGGCGGGATCGACGAGGCGCTCCGGCAGGTCGCGCGCGCCGTTCCCGACTGGTCGGGAGGCACGCGCATGGGCGAGGCGCTCTCGGCCTTCAACCGCCTTTGGGCGCGGCGCGTCCTTTCCGGCGGCGCGGTGGTACTGTTGATCAGCGACGGGTGGGACCGCGGGGATCCCGCCCTCCTCGCCGAGGAGATGGCGCGCTTGCAGCGAAGCTGCCACCGGCTGATCTGGCTCAACCCGCTCCTGGGGACGCCGGACTACGAGCCGCTGACGCGCGGGCTCGTGGCCGCGCTGCCGTTCGTGGACGACTTCCTGCCCGTCCACCACCTCGACAACCTGGAGGAGCTGGCGAGGCACCTCGAGCGGCTGCCCGCCCGCCGGCCGCCGCGGTCGGCCCGCCCGCGCCCCGACCACGTCCTCTCCGGAGGGTTCGATGCGCGACATCCTGCCTGAGCTCGAGGCCTGGCGGACCGAGGGCCGGCCGCTGGCCCTCGCCACCGTGGTGAAGACCTGGGGCTCGGCGCCCCGCACGGCCGGCTCGCGGATGCTCGTCGGCAAGGACGCACGCATCGCGGGCTCCGTGAGCGGCGGCTGCGTCGAGGCCGCGGTCATCGAGGCCGCGCAGGAGACTCTCGAGTCCGGAGCGCCGCGGCTGCTCAGCTTCGGCGTGGCCGACGAGACGGCCTGGGCCGTCGGGCTCGCCTGCGGGGGAACGATCGAGGTCTTCGTCGAGGTCCCGCCTCCCGCGGTCCTCGACGCCGCGCAGGCCGTTCTCCGCGCGGACACAACCGCAGTCGTGCCGACGGTCACGAAAGGGCCGGCCGACGTCCTCGGCACGCGTCTCGTCGTGTCGCGCGAGAACGAGACAGGGTCCGCGCCGGAGGCGATTCGGGCGGCGGCCCGCGCCGTCCTCGCGGGTGGAAAGCCCGGGCCATCGGCCGTCGGCGACCTCGAGGTCTTCTTCGACCTGCTCCGCCCGTCGCCTACGCTCGTCCTCGTGGGTGGCGTCCACATCGCCGTCGCCCTCGTCCGTCTCGCGCGGGACATGGGATTCCACGCGATCGTGGTGGACCCGCGGCCGACCTTCGCCGACCCCGCGCGCTTTCCGGAGGCGACTCGCGTCGTCGTCGCCTGGCCCGACGAAGCCCTCGAGAAGATCGGTCTGACGCCGGGGACGGCCGTCGCCGTGCTCACTCACGACCCCAAGCTCGACGACCCCGCGCTGCGGGCCGCGCTGCCGAGCGCGGCCTTCTATGTCGGCGCGCTCGGCAGCAAGACGACGCAGGAGAAGCGCCGGCGGCGCCTGCTCGAGGCCGGCCTCACCGAAGGCCAGGTGGACCGCCTGCATGCGCCGATCGGCCTCGACCTCGGCGGGCGCAGCCCGGAGGAGATCGCGTTGTCCGTGATCGGGGAGATCGTCGCGGTGCGGAACGGGCGCACGGGGCGGGAAGGCGGCGCCCGGTCCCCGGGAAAGCCGGCGTCTTCTCCTCCGGCCGCGTGATCGCCGCGGTCGTCCTGGCCGGCGGCGCCAGCACGCGCATGGGCCGGCCCAAGCAGCTCCTTCCCTTCGCCGGCGGCACCGTCCTCTCGACCGTCGTCTCCCGCCTCCTCGACTCGCCCGTGGACCGCGTGGTGGTGGTGCTCGGCCACGACGCCGACACGCTCCGGCAGTCGGCGGGCCTCGGCACCGATCCGCGCGTCGCCGTGGTCGTGAACGCGGACTGGGCGGAGGGCATGGCGTCTTCCCTGCGCTGCGGGATCGCGGCCTGTGCCGATGCCGAAGCGGCGATCGTCGCGCTCGGCGACCAGCCCGGGATCGATCGGCCGCTCGTGGCCCGGCTCGTCGACGCCTTCCGCGCCGGAGCGCCCCTGGCGGTCCCAGTGCAAGGCGAAGAGCGAGGACATCCGGTGCTCTTCGCGCGCGCTCTCTTCTCCGAGCTGCTCGCCGTGCGCGGCGACCTCGGGGCGCGCGAAGTGGTGGCCCGTCACTGGGCGGCCGCCGCCAAGGTGCCCGGAAAACACCTCGCGGACATCGACACGCCGTCGGACTACGAGGCCTGCGTCGCCGAAGAAGACCGGCGGCGGGTGGAGTAGCGACGCTGCCGCCCGCGGTGATCCGGACGGAGTCGCATCCCTGGACGTCGTGGTCGCGCTGGTCGGAGGCCTGGACGGACGTCCATGCCGCCTGTCCGGAGCGGAGCTTCTTTCTCTCCCCGGAGTGGGTCGAGGCCTGGCTGGAGGTCTTCGGCGCGCGCCTGCGGCCGGAGATCGTCGTCTTCTCCGAGGAGGGCCGGCGCGGCTCCCCCGTCGTGGGCCTCTGCCTGCTCGTCGGGCGCCTGGAGCGGGTCGGGCTGTTCCGCCTCCGGCGGCTCTACCTGAACACAGCCGGCGAGGACGAGCGCGACGAGGCGTACCTCGAGGACAACGCGGTCCTCTGCCGGCCGGGATCCGAAGAGGGGGTGGCGAGAGCCCTCGCCGAGCTTCTCGCCGCGCGCCGATGGGACGAGCTCTTCCTGCACGGGATGTCGCCCTCGCGCACGCTCGACGCGCTCGAGACGACGTCGCTCGGGCGGCCGGCGGCGAGCCGCGACGTGCCCAGTCCTTTCGTCGACCTCGGCGCTCTCGGCGACGAGCCCGACGGCTACCTGAAGGCGCTCTCGCGCAACACGCGCGAGCAGGTCCGGCGCAGCCAGAGGCAGCTCGAGAAGATCGGCCCCTTGCGGATCGAGGCGGCCGCGACCGAAGCGGACGCCCGGCAGGCGCTCGACGAGCTCGCCCGTTTGCACACCGCGTCGTGGACGGCTCGCGGCCGGCCGGGCGTGTTCGTCTCGCGCTCCTTCCGGGACCTTCACGAGCGCCTCATCGGGAAGGCCTTCGGGTCCGGCCGCATCCAGCTCCTCCGGAGCCTCGCCGGGGCGGAGACGCTCGCCGTCCTCTACAACTTCGTCCACGAGGAGACCGCCTTCTTCTACCAGAGCGGCCTGCGGCTCGTCGGTGACAAGCGAACGAAGGTCGGCCTCGCCGCGCACGCCCTCGCGGTCGAGCACTGCCGCCGAGCGGGGCTGCGTCGCTACGACTTCCTCGCCGGCGACGACCAGTACAAGAGATCGCTCTCCACCGGCTCGCGGACGCTGCGCTGGCTCGTCTTCCGGAGGGCCTCGCCCCGGCTGCGGGCGCTCGGGCTGCTGCGCCAGGCGCGGCGCGCGTTCAAAGGGAGGACCGGAGCAGGGTGCTGAAATGTGTCCTCACGCGGCGCGCGGTAACGCGCGAGCGGATGTCGAAGGCTGCTATTTCAGCACCCTGCCCGCAGCCCCCGCGATGAGCAGGCACTCCGCGAGCTCGTAGACGTCTACGGGCCAGTACTCCATCGGACGCGGCCGGCGCGCCACCCGAGCGTGCGGCCGGCAGCTCAGGACCATCTGCCGCCACTGCGCAGGGACGGCCTCCCGGCCGTGGACGGCGCCGAGGAGCGCCCCCGCCACCGCCGCGTTCGTGTCGCTGTCTCCTCCCCGCCGGACGGTGGCCACGACGCCCTCTTCCATGCTTTTGGCGCGCAGGAGCTCGTGGAACGCATTGCCGAGCGCCACGAGCACGAAGCCCTGGTGCTCGCCGTCGCAGACGGGCGGCGCGTGGCCCGCCTTCTCCAGCGTCTCCACGACCGTCATCGCGGCGTTGGCGCGCCGCGCCCAGTCGAGCGCGGCCCGGCGCGCGGCCTCGGGACCGTCCCCCTCGCGCAGGGCGTGGCGGATCGCGACCACGAACGCGGCCACCGCGTCCCCGCAGACGGGGTTGGGATGGGTGAGACGGCTGTCCTCGCGCGCCATGTCCGCGGCCTCCTCCACGGAGACGGCGTGCGTGAAGATCGCGAGCGGGCTCACGCGCATGAGCGATCCGTTGGCCTGGCTCGCGGGGTTGGCGCGGTCGGCGAGGGCGGCGCGCACCGTCCCTCCGACGTCGAACGGCCCCGAGCGGAGCCACGCCCGATACGAGGCGAGCGCGGCCAGCGGGTCGTAGCGGCCCTCGGCCACGATCTTGCGGGCGAGGGCGAGCGCCATCTCGGAGTCGTCGGTGGGCTGGCCGGCGAGGAGGTCCCACACCCCGCCGTCCTCGAGCTCGCGCGGCCCCTCCGGGTAACGGCGCGCGACTTCGGCCGCGCTCTGGAACTCGACGAGCGCACCCAGGCTGTCTCCCGCGATCTGGCCGAGGAGGCAGCCTTGCGCGCGCGCGAGGAGCCCCGCGTCGTTGACCGACTGCCCGAGCCCCCGGCGCGCGAACGGGTGGATCACTCGCGCGTGGTCGCCGTCCCAGGGGCGGTCGAGGAGCGCGGACACCACGGCCTTCGAGCCGCCGAACGCGCGGCGGCTCTGGCTCCGTCCGTCCCGCGTGTACGTCACCGTCCGGCCCTCCTCGTCGATGAGGACTCCTCCGGCGGCCCGCAGCAGCGCCTGGCCGGCCGCGTAGTCCCAGGCGCCCGGCGCGTAGAGCGACGTCGCGGCGTCGCCCTCTCCGACCGCCACCAGGGCGAGGCGGTGCGCGATGCTCGGCACCGCGCGGAACCGCGCCGGCGCCGAGCACTCGAGGTTGCCTTCGGGATCGCGGTCGCCCTTGCTCGACACGAGCACGACGTCCGTCGGGCCCAGCACGGGCTTCAGCCGAGCCTCCACCGCGCGCCCGTTCCGGCGGATCGGTCCGCAGCCCTCGGCCCACGCGAACAGATCGCCCCGGTCGTCCGGGTACGCGAATGCGTAGACGACGCCCAGGACCGGCTGTCCCTCGTGCACGAGGCCGATCGAGACGGCGCTGCCCCGGCGTCCCTTCAGGTAGTCGCGGGTGCCGTCGTTGGGATCGACGAGCCAGACGGGCGCGCCCTCCCGCCCCTCGGCTCGCCCCGTCTCCTCGCCGAGGTACCCCCAGTCGGGGAACGCCGCGCGGAGGCGCTCGCGCACGAGCGCTTCGGCCTCGTTGTCCGCGTCCGCCTTGTCGCCCTTGCCGCGCGGCCCGCCGACGCGCTGGAAGTCGCGGCGGAGGATATCGGCCGCGCCTCGGACCGCCTCTACGGCCGTCTCGAGGGCGCGCCCGAGTTCCATCGAGGTCTCATTGTAACCGCGCCTCCGCGGCGCTCAGGACGCGCAGCGGCTGCGCCTCGAGCCGATCGACGTGCTGCGACATCCCGCCCACGTCGAACGTGCCGCGGAGCGCGTCGAGCAGGCGTCCCACGAGGTCCCGCTTCTTCTCCCAGGCGACGTCCATGGCCGGGAAGAAGGCGAGCTCGGGCACGTCGCGCGCGTCCAGGAAGTCCAGCGGGTGGAGGAGCAGGGACGGCCCGAGGCCCACCGCGCGGCAGAGCTGGATCGCCAGCCAGAAGTAGGCGCGGCCGAGGAGCGGGGAGAAGCCGCTCAGGTAGAGCACGTAGCTGAAGTGGAAGGGCAGGCGCAGGAAGGGCATGGTCGTGACCGGGATCTCGACGAGGCCGTTGTCCCAGCGGTACGGCGAGATCGGGCGCAGCCCGTCCCGCACCGTGCCGAAGAGAGCCTGCCGCTGCTCGCGGTCCTCGCGCCGGAGCGGGCTCCGGAAGAAGTAGTACGCGCGGGCGAGCGGCCCCAGGAAGGTGGGCAGCGTCGAGCAGTCGTAGCGGTAGCCGCGGCGCGCGAGGACGCTCAGCACGGCCGGGGAGAGGCTGTAGCCGGGGCCGCGAAAGCCCGTGGTCCGGCGGCCCGTGGCCTCGTGGATCGCCTCCTCCGTCCGAGCGATCTCTGCCTCGATCTCGGCGTCGGAGTAGCGGTGGAGCCAGGGCTCGTGGTGGAACGAGTGGTTGCCGATCTCGTGGCCGGCGGCGGCGATCGCCTGGAGCGCGGCGTGGTTCTCCGCGCGGGCCGCGTCCTGGCCGACTACGAAGACGGTCAGCGAGAGCCGCTTCTCTTCGAGGAGGGCGAGGAAGCGCGGGACGACGCGGTCGAGATACGTCGGCAGGCTCTGCCACTCGGGCAGGCCTCGGGTCTTCATGTACGACCACTGGTTGTCGAGGTCGAGGGAGAGGCTGGCCGCGGGCTTCATGCGCTCACCAGGCCGGGAGCGTCGCCCGCCGCTCGGGGGACAGGAGGCCGGCCGCGGCGGCGTTGGCGAGCTTCACCGTCGCGTTCACGTTCAGCGTGTTGTTGAGGATGTGGGCCGAGGTCACGGCGTGCACGCCGGGAAGCGACGTCGTCGGCGGGGGAAGGCGATCCGAGTAGCCGAGCGTCGTGAGGGCGAAGACGTGCTTCACGCGCGAGACGCGGAAGCAGAGGACGCTCGCGGGATCGAACCGCCGGTGCATCCGCGTCACTCCCGAGAGGAACTCGTCGCGGATCTCGTCGTCGGTCTTCGCGAAGATCGCCTCGTCCGCGGCCGCGTACTTCGGGAGGTAGACGAGCGCGCGCCCGCCGAAGTGGCGCCGGTCGACGACGTTGCCCATGTCGATCACGGCCGTGAAGGGAAGGCCGGAGTCGGTGATGTTCGTGACGTAGTACGGGGAGAGCGGCGCTTCGAGGAGGAGCGACGCGCAGACGATGCCCTGGTAGCGCACGCCGTGGTAGAGCGCCTTCTCGGGCTCGGAAAGCGCGGGGCAGATCTCCGGGACGAGGGGCGCGGGAACGGTGAGCACGACCTGGTCGAAGCGCTCGCGGCCCTTGGCGGTGTCCACCACGACTTTTCCGGGCTCGGCGGCGACCGTCCGCGTGGCCTCGCCCAGGCGCAGCGCGACGCCTTCCTTCTCCAGCGCCTGCCGGAACCCGCCGAGTATGCGGGCGTAGCCGCCGGGCACGTAGCCGAACATCTCCTTTTTCAGGCCGGAGCGGCGCGCCTCGTACATGCGCGCGATCGTCGCCCAGATGAAGGCGGCGGACGTCTCGCGGTAGCTCTCCCCGAGCTTCGAGCGCAGCAGCGGCCGCCAGATCTTCTCGAAGGTGCCGTTGCCCGACCACCGCCGCAGCCACGACTCGACGGTTTCCCGCTCGAGCTTCCTCCAGTCCTTCACGCGCGCCGCATGGAGGATGGTGGCGGCGAGGCGGGCCTTGCCCACGAGACCGAGGGGCGGGAAGCGGAGGAACTCCAGGCTGTTCGACAGCGACAGCATCCGACCGTCGGTGAAGAAGCCCGTGCGCGTCACCGCCCACTCCATCTCCTGCTCCAGCCCGAGCTCCGCGAGGAGCGCGCGCAGATGCCGGTCCGAGAGCAGCGTCACGTGATAGTGGCGGTCCCAGACGACGTCGTCCAGACGCCAGGGAGCGGCGAGCCCTCCGAGCTCGTCCGAGGCCTCGTAGAGCGTGACCGACCGGCCGCCCTGGGCCAGCCGATGGGCGAGGGTCATTCCCAGGAGCCCTCCCCCCACGATCCCCCACCGCTCCACCCGACGTCAGCCCGGGGGGGCGAGCTCGCGAACGACGCGGGCCTCGATCGCGTAGCGGAGGCCGCAAGCGCCGCACTCGGCGGAAAAGGCGTCCGGCTTCTCCGTCCACCGCGCGAGGAGATGCCCGCAGCGGCAGACGCAGCCCACGGTGGCCGCGGGGTGGCCGAGCACGAGGTGGAAGTCCGGCACCGACTTCGTGACGACGGAACCCATGCCCACCATGGCGAAGCGGCCGATCTCGAGGTCGTTGCCGATCGTGCACCCGGCCCCGATCGTCGCTCCCTCGCGCACGCGCGTGGGCCGCGTGTGCTCGTCCGGAGCGGACGGGCGCAGGTGCCGGAGGTCGGTGGTCGTCGCGCGCGGGAAGCGGTCGTTCGTGAAGATCGTCCCCGCGCTGACCATGACGCCGTCCTCGAGCGTCACTGCCGCGCAGACGTAGACCATGGCGTTGATCTTCACGCGGTGGCCGATCCGCACGTCGTAGGCGATGTAGGTCTTCTCGCCGACGATGCACTCCTCGCCGAGGCGCGCCCCCCGGCGGATGTGCACGCTGTCCCAGATCGCGCTCCCCGGCCCGATCTCGACGCCCTCCTCGACGAGCGCCGTGGGGTGGACGGAGGGAGCCTTGACGGCCGTGGTCACGCCGGCTTTCCCGCCAGGTGCTTGCCGTTCGCCACCGCCCGCCAGTGGTTCTCGCGGAGCGCCTCGTAGGCGGACTCCACCGCCTCCACGGAGGCGAGCGCGTCCTCGGGCGTGCTCAGCGGCATCTCCTCGCCGCGCACGACCCCGCAGAAGTTCCGGAGCTGGGCGCGGAACGCCTGGAGCTTGTCGTAGCCCTTGCCGAAGACGACCCAGTCGCGGGTCGAGGACTGGCGGTAGCGCGACTGCTTCCAGCCGACCGAAACCGTGCCGTGCGAGCCGTAGATGTTGAGGTAGGTGTCGAGCTCCTTGTCGATCGTCCAGGACAGGTCGATGCTCCCGAGGACGCCGCCCTGGCTGCGCACGAAGATCCGGACGGTCTCCTCGACGGCGAGCCCCTGCGAGCGCTTCCCCTCCCAGACCTGGAGGTCGGCGAGGGGGCCGAGGAAGTAGCGCATGAGGTCCACGGAGTGCGTCCCGTTGTCGATGAGCACCCCTCCTCCGCTGATGTCCGCCCGCGAGTTCCAGCGCGACGACATGTCGACGCGCGAGGTGAAGGCGTTCTCGAAGAGCGTGATCTCGCCGAGGATGCCCGAGGTGACGATGCTCTTGGCCCGGATCACGTCCTCCGCGTAGCGGAACTTCGAGGCCATCATGAGCTTGGCCCCGCTCGCGTGCGCGGCGTCCAGCATGGCGACGGCGCTCGCGGAGGTGATGGCGAGCGGCTTCTCGCACAGCACGTGCACGCGCTTCTTCAGGAGGTCGCGGCAGATGTCGGGGTGGCTGGCCGGCGGCGTGCAGACGACCGCCGCGTCGAGCTTCTCGGCCTTGAGCATCGCCGCGTGGCTTTCGTAGGCCCGGCCTCCGAGCCCCTCCGCGAGGGCGCGCGCGGCCTCCCCGCGGACGTCCGCCACCGCCACGAGCTTGGCGCACTCCATCCCCGCCAGCGCCTGCACGTAGGCCTGGGCGATGCCGCCCGCCCCCACCAGACCGACCTTCAACGGTTCCATCTCAGGCTCCCCTTCCCGACAGGCGCTCCGCCGCCTGGCGGATCGACCGCGCCACGTAGTCGACGTGCTCGTCCGTGTAGCGCTCGTTCCACGGGAGGACGAGGACGCTCTCCAGCGCGGCGAACGTGCCGGGAAAGCGCTCGCGGCTGTAGTCGAGCGCCTGCGGCCGCGCGAGGTCGAACGGCCAGTGGCTCTTGCCGAACGTGCGCCGCTTCTGGAAGACCTCGCACTGGAACGCCGGCTTCTGGATGTAGCGCGGCGCGGAGGCGATCTCGCGCCCCTTGAGGGCGGCCGCGAGGCCGACGGCGCCGTCCGCGACGACGTTGGCGTCCACGCGGAGCGCGTACTTCCAGTAGCTGTGCTCGGCCTTGGCGGCCACGTGCGGAGTGGCGATGCCGGGCAGATCGCGAAGCTGGGCGGTGAGCCTCTCCGCCGCCGCCTTCCTCCGCCCCGCGACACCAGCGAGCTTCGGTAGCTGGGCCACGGCCACCGCCCCCTGCAGCTCGCTCATCCGGTAGTTGAGGGCCAGGAAGTAGTGGTCGGGCTGCGGGTCGCCGTAGCCCCAGGCCTTGTTGATGAAGAGGTACAGGCGGCGGGCGAGCGCCTCGTCGTCGGTGGCGACGAGGCCGCCTTCGCCGGTCGTGATGTGCTTTCCCTGCTGGAGGCTGAAGCAGGCGATCGTCCCCATCCGTCCGACCGGCCGCCCGTCCCAGCGGGCCTCGAACGCCTGCGCGCAGTCCTCGACGAGCGGGATCTTCCTCTCCCGGGCCAGGGCCGCGATTGCGTCCATCTCGCAGGGGTTGCCGAAGAGGTGGGTCACCACGATCGCCTTCGTCCGCTCCGACAGCCGCGCCTCGATCGTGGCCGCGGTGACGTTGGCCGTGCGGGGATCGACGTCCGCGAAGACGGGGATCGCTCCCTGGTAGAGGATGGGCGTGAGCGCTCCCATGTCCGTGACCGGCGAGGTCACGATCTCGTCGCCGGGGTCGGGATCGAGGGCTGCGATCGCGGTGTGGACGGCGGCCGTGCCCGACGCGCAGGCGTGGACGTGGCGCACGCCGATCTGGGCGGCGAAGCGCGTCTCGTGCGTCTTCACGAAGCGGCCCTTCGTACTCGTGAGGGTGCCGCTGCGGATCGCCTCCGCGACCGCGGCGATCTCCTCTTCCCCGAGCGTGCGGCCGGAGGCGTCCTGGTCGGACGGCAGCTTCAGGATCGGTCCTTCAAGGACGGACGATGGGCTCAAGGTTCCTCCTGGCGGGTTCGGCGTCGGCGCGAGCGACCCGCGGCGCGACGAGAATCTCGAACAGCACCTCCGCGATGCGCTCCGCGGCGTCTCCCCGGCCGAAGGGGTTCTCCACGCGGCGCGCGGTCTCCGCCCACGAGCCGGGAGCGAACGCCTCGTGGAGGAGGGTGTCGAGCCGGGCGGGACTGCCGGCGAGGCGCGAGTTGCCGCGCTCGAGCCCCTCGGGGCGCTCGGTGTTCTCCCGGAGGACGATGAGCGGGCGCCCGAGCGTGGGAGCCTCCTCCTGCACGCCTCCCGAGTCGGAGACGACGAGGAAGGCGTGGGAGAGCAGCTGCAGGAAGTCCTCGTAGGGCAGCGCGTCGAGGAGGTGGATGCGCGGATGCGCGGAGAGAACCGTGCGCGCCGCCTCCACCACGACGGGGTTCGGGTGCACGGGGAAGACGAGCGTCGTGTCCTTTCTCTCGTCCAGGAAGCGGCGCAGGACGCGGAGGTTCTCCACGAGCTTCGCCCCGAAGCTCTCGCGCCGGTGCGTCGTGAGGACGATGCGACGCGTCCCGCTCGTGGCGTCGAGCCACCCCTGGAGGAGCGGGCTCGGCCGGAGCACGGGGAGCACCTCGAGGAGCGCGTCCACCACCGTGTTTCCGGTGAGGAACACGTGGTCTTCACGGACCCCCTCGCGAAGGAGGTTGTCGCGGTTCCCGGCGGTGGCCGCGAAGTGGAACGTGGCGAGGCGGGAGACCAGCCGGCGGTTCATCTCCTCGGGATAGGGGCTCGTCGGGTCGCCCGTGCGCAGCCCGGCCTCCACGTGGCCCACGGGGATGCGGCGGTGGAACCCGGCGAGGGCGCCCGCGAGCGTCGTGGTGGTGTCGCCCTGGACGAGCACGACGTCGGGGCCCTCGCGGACGAGCAGGGGATCGAGCGCGGCGAGGACGCGGGCGCAGATCTCGTTCGGGCTCTGCCCGGGCCGCATCACGCGCAGCTCGTGGTCCACGCGCAGGCCGAAGAGGCGGATGAACGGCGAGGCGAGGCTCTCGTGCTGGCCGGAGGCGACGTTGATCGTGCGGAATGCGTCCTTGCGGGACTCGAGGCTCCGCACGACCGGCGCGAGCTTGATGACCTCCGGACGGGTCCCGAACAGGGTCAGGACCTTGATCACTGGCTCCCCTCCTCCCGCTCGTGCTCCGTAAACTCTGGATACGGCCTCTGGGCCTCGCCTTGAGGCGGCGAAGCACCGGAGGGGAAGGCCGGGATCCCGGTTAACCGAGCGTCCTATGAAGTGCTTCTAGACGACACTAGTCGAGTCCCCGGGTGCAAGTCAACCGGCAAGAAGCGCTCGAGACGCGTATACGGCCCGCCGCCGGGGCGGCCTCCTCCGGGATCGCCGCCGCGGCACATCGGCTATGCTTGACCCGACCCCCCATGCGCCCGCGCTCGAATCGCGTTCCTCGTCCTCTGCGCGTGCGGATGGGGCTGGCGCTCGCCTGCCTGCTCACCGCCGCCAGCCTTCGCGCACAGACGCCGCCCGCCGAGCCGCCGCCGAAGCCGGGCGTCCCTCCCGGGACGGTGCCCCCGGGGACGGTCCCGCCCGTGACCGAGCCCGGACCTCCGGGATCTCCCGACAAGAACTCCGACGAGGTGGCACCGACGGCGCCGCAGTCGACGTGGCAGGTCTCGCTCGGGCTCTACGGCGGCTACGACAGCAACATCGACTTCATCTCCCCCGACGGGCCCGGCGACGAGGGCGCCGCCGGCCGCCTCTCCATCACGCACTCCCGTCGCGGGCCGCACAGCCAGTTCGGCTTCTACCTGCAGGGCGGCGGCGTCCATTACCAGGAGCTCGACGACGCGAACCGCCTCGACGGGTCGGGCGGGCTGGGCGTCACCTGGAAGCTCTCGCCCCGCGCCAGCCTCAGCTTCGACGGCAGCGGCGCCTACACGAACTCGGACCTCTCGACGCTCCTGATCGCCTCCGGGGTCGTCCTGCAGCGCACCCAGACGCTGACCTACGGCGGAGGCCTGGGCTTCGAGGCCCGCGCCTCCGAGCGCACGACCCTGAACGTGACCGGGCACTACGACCGGGTCGACTTCGACTCCCCCACCCTCGTCGACTCCGCATCCGTTAACGCGGGCCTGACGCTCTCGCATCGGCTGGGCACGCGCAGCCTGGCGGGGATGACCTACCGGTTCCTCCGCACGCGCGACACCCTGACCGAGGCCTTCGACCGCAACGACTTCGACAGCCACGAGGCCGGTCTCACGTGGTCGCACGGGATCGGCCGCCGGCTGGCGTTCTCGGTGGCGGGCGGCCCGGCGTACGCGGTCGAGCCCGGGCCCGACCAGACGCGCCAGGGCCGCTGGTACTACTTCGGGACGGTGGGCCTCCTCGGCGAGATCAAGCGCTCGACCATCAACCTGCAGTTCCGCCGCTCCACGAACCCCGCCTACGGGCTCGGGGGCAACCGGCTGTCCTACGGCGCGTCGGCCGCCCTCGGCATCCCCATCGGCCGGCGGGTCCAGCTCGCCCTCGGCGGCGTCCATACCTGGAGCAAGGACCCCCTCGGGCTCAACCCCGCGCTGGAGTACAAGAGCGACGACGCCAACGCCAGCCTGACCGTAACGGTCGTGCGCCGCCTCGCGCTCAGCATGAGCTACGTCTTCCGCCGGAGCGAGCCGCACGGCGCGCCCGCGATCGTCGGCCACCGCGCGACCTTCGGGCTCGTCTGGACCTGGAACCGGCCCGAGTCCTCGCCTACCGGGCGCCGCGCCCCAAGGCCATGACCTTGAGCGTCTGGAAGACGATCCCGATGTCGAACGCCCAGGACATGTGCTTGATGTAGAAGAGGTCGAACTGCAGCTTCTGCTCGGCGTCCTCGATGTTGGAGCCGTAGCCGAACTTGATCTGGGCCCACCCCGTGATCCCGGGCTTCACGCTGTGCCGCTCGCCGTAGTACGGGATCACCGCCTGGAGCTTCTCCACGAAGTGCGGGCGCTCCGGCCGCGGGCCCACGAAGCTCATCTCCCCCCGCACCACGTTCCAGAACTGCGGTAGCTCGTCGAGGCGCAGCGCGCGCAGGAAGCGGCCCAGGCGGGTCATGCGCGGGTCGCCGTCGCCCCGGGCCCACACGGGACCCGTCTCCGCCTCCGCGTCCACTCGCATCGTCCGCAGCTTGACCAGCATGAAGGGCCGGCCCTTCTCCCCCACCCGCTGCTGGCGGTAGAACACGGGACCGGCGCTCTCGAGCTTGATGAGGACGGCGAGCAGCGCGAGGAGCGGGGCGAAGATCAGGAGCGCCAGGGACGCGACCGCGAACTCGAGGACGCGCTTCGTCCGGCGGAAGAGCCGCGGCTTGTTGAAGCCGCCCGAGAAGACGAACCAGCTCGGCCGCAGGTTCTTGACCAGGATCTTGCCGGTCAGCCGCTCGAAGAACGTGGTCACGTCCTCCACCTTCGCGCCGTCGAGGCGGCACTGCATGAGCTCCGCCACCGGGAGCTTGCCCCGCAGGTCCTCCAGGGCCACGACCACGAAGGTCACCTGCCCGCTCCGGATCACGCTGGGCAGGTCGTCGAGCGTCCCCACCACCGAGGGGTTGACGAGCTTGCGGCCGACTTCCTCCGGGTGCTCGCCCAGGAAGCCGACGATCCGGTAGCCGAGCGGAGCCTTGTCCAGCATCTCGCGCGCGATCTGCTGCGCGGTCTGGCCGGTGCCGAGGATGAGGACGTTCTCGCAAAGGGCCCGCTGCCCCCACGCGAGGAGGCAGAGGTGCCGCCAGACCAGGACGCCGAGGAAGGCGAGGGGGAGGTGGAGGAACAGGATCCCCCGGCCCACGCGGACCGCGGGGACCCCCCAGTAGAGCAGCGTGAGCACGAGCGTGGCCACGACGAAGGCCCGGATCAGCCGGAAGGCGAGCTCGGCGCGGCTCGGGGTCGCGAACTCCTCGTAGAGGTCGTCGTAGTAGAAGCAGAGCTGGATGGCGAGCGTGCTGAGCAGCGCCTTCGGGAAGAGGTGCGGATACTTGAAGGCGTCCTGGGCTCCGAGGCGCACGACGACGGCGACCACGAAAGATCCGGCGATGATGCAGGTCTCGGCCAGCACCCACGCGAGCAGGTGGAGCGGAGAGGTCGGCAGATAGACCGAGCGCAACCCTAGGCCTCGGGGCGCTCTCCGTATCCGTAGGAGTACGCGTAGCTCCGGAGGATCTCCCGCTGGTCGTTGAAGACGGTGCCGAGGATGCGGTCGGGCTTGAGCCGCGAGGCCGCGGTGAGCACGGTCTCGCGCGGGGAGTGCCGGGCGCGCACCACGAACAGGAAGCCGTCCACGAGGTTCTGCAGGATCGCCGCGTCGGAGACGGGGCTCACGGGCGGGCAGTCCACGATCACGAAGTCGAACGACTGCCGCGCGGCCTCGAGGAGCGCGGCCATCCTCGTGGAGCCCAGCCGCTCCGGCCGGTCGAGGTTCGTCTGTCCCGCGGAGAGCAGCGCGAAGCCGGGAGGCGTCACCCAGCGCAGCGGAATCGGACCCGGCGTCCCCTTCAGCCAGTCCACGAGGCCGTGGCTCCGGTTGAGCCCCAGGTAGTTCTCGACCGCCGGCTTGCGCAGGTCGGCCTCGATGAGGAGCACGCGGCGGTCGGGCTCGGAGGCGAGGATCGCCGCGAGTCCGATGGAGATCGTCGTCTTGCCCTCGCCGCTGGTGGCGCTCAAGAGGCCCAGGCACCGCGCGGGGCGCGTGTCGTTGATGGAGTGGATCCTCGTGACGAGGAGACGCAGCTCCTCCACCGCGTTCGTCCGCCCGGTCAGGATCGCGGACGTGATGGGGTCGGGCGGCGTGGGGAGGACACGGTTTTCCTCGTCGGTGAAGATCGGAAGCGCCTGCGTGCGCCCGTCCCTCGTCATCGTCCCCTCTTCTGCCGGGAGCCCGCTTCCCGCCCGGCGCGGTCGAAGACGGCGACCCCGGAGCCGCCGCCTGACTCATGATGGCCGCGGCCGGAGCGGCCCCGCCGCTCGGCCCGGCGCAGCTCCGAGGCGTGCAGGGGCACGATCAAGGGGACGTTCGCGAGGATCGGGAAGGGCAGCGCGTCCTCCAGCTCGCGCGCGGTGCGAATCGAGTGGTCGAAGAGGTCGGCGAGGAGGGCGGCCCCCACCCCCACCGCCAGCCCGGCCGCGATCCCGTACAGGAGGAACAGCAGCCGATTCGGGTAGAAGGGAGCCTCCGGGAGGTTCGCGGGATCGAGGATGCGGAAGCGGTCGCCCTGCCAGCGCTGCTCGAGCTTGGCCGCGAGCTGGGTGTCGAGCTTCTTGTTGAGGAGGGCGAGGTAGTTCTCGTTCAGCTTCTGGAAGTCGCGCGTGAGCGTGACGATCTCCTGCTCCGTGCGCGGGGCCAGCTCCACCCGCGCCTGGAAGCTCCCGATCTTCTGGTCGAGCTCCTCGCGACGGGCGCGCAGGTTCCGCACCTCGGCGCGCACGGACTCGAGCTGGGTGTCCGGCCCGTTCCCCGACCCGTTGGCGGGCAGCGACTTCTCGAGCGTGGCGATCTGGCCGAGGAGCGCCTGCACGTCGGGGTGCTCGTCCGTGTAGCGCGTGCGCAGCGAGGCGAGCTGGGTCTTGAGCTGGATGATGCCCGCGCGCGCGTCGCTAGCCTGGGAGGGACGGGCGGCGGCGGCGCCCTCGAGGGTGACCACGCGGTCCATGGCCGCGCGCAGGCTCTCCGAGACGGACTGCTGCTCGAGCTGGAGCCGCTGCAGCGTCTGCAGGTTGGCGTTCTGCTGCTCGGGCAGCGTCCCCATGTGCTGCTCCTTGTACTTGCGGAGCGTCTGCTCGCGCTCCTCGAGCTGGCGCCGCGCCTCTTGTAGCTCCGTCTCGATGAACGCGTAGGCCTCGCCGACCTGCTGCTTGCGGGCCTGGACGGTCTCGTCGATGAAGAGCTGGGCGAGGCGGTCGCAGACCTTCTGCGCCATCTGGGGGTCGTGGTGGACGTAGTCGAGCCCGAACGCGTCGTTGCCCCGCACGGAGACCTGGGTGTTCGCGCGCATGCGCTCGATCATCTGCGTCATGCTCGTCTTGTTCAGGTCCCCATAGGGGTCGAGCTCGCGCAGCAGCTCCTCGAGCCGCGTGCGGCTCAGGACCTCCTGCTTCACGGTCTGGAGCTTGCGGCCGATGCGCTCCGTCTGCACGTTCGTGACGAACGAGTCCGGCACCTTCTCCGACTCCACGAGGATGAGCGTCGACGACTTGTATTTCGCGGGCAGGAGGAAGCTCGCGGCCACCGCGGCCGCGGTGACGAGCACGAACGGGATGGCGACGTGCCAGGGACGCCGGAGCGGCAGCTCCACGTACTCCAGGATTTCCCGGGCTCCGAATTGGTTCCGGCTACGGTCCGAAGGCATCTCGATATCGTCTCTTCTTCCTAGCCCCCCGGCTTCTCTAGTGAGCGACCCCGATGCGGCGCACGGGGGCCGGCCAGCTTCCCCTGAGCTCTCCCAAGCTGTAGCGGCACGTCACGTCGAGGTCGTCGATCCGGCTCAGCGCGAAGTCGAGGTCCTCCTGGTGTCCCTGCTTGCGCAGGTGCTCCGCGCCGCGGCTCAGGGACGCGAGCGACGCGTCGGCGCCCCCCCACCGCAGGACCTCGCGCACGGTGTCGGGGCCCTCGGCTTCGAAGCCCCGCTCGATGAGCTTGGCCGCGATCCAGGCCGCGGCCATCTGGTCCTCGTAGCGCACGTCGCCGCCGAAGCCGGCGCCCACGAGGACGACCTTCTCGTGCCGCTCGGCGAGGACGTCGGCGGTGGCCGACATGTTCCGCAGGCAGGCGACGTAGACGGCGGGCGAGCCCTGGGCGTTCAGCAGGAGCTGCGCCGCCGGAGACACGAGGACGAGGGGGCGCGCGACGTCGACACGGCCCTCGAGCGCCTTCGGTCCGTTGCCCCCGTCGAAGTCGCGGGGCTTCACGAGGCCGGGCTCGGCGGCGAGGATCGCGTCGCTGAGCCCGCGCGCGCGGGTCCGCGCCTCCTCGGGGGAAGCAGCCATGAGCGTGCGACGTCCCCGCGCCACCGACGTCACCACGGTGGTGCTGGACAGGAATACGTCGATGCAGACGACCGCGTGATCGACGTGGCGGAAGACGCTCTCCGCCAGCGCGTCGATCCTCAGTGTCTGCCGGCCTCGCGTCGACATCGGCACCCTCTCCCTCATGACCCTCCCCGCCCCTACGGGACGAGGATCGTGTCCCCCGGGCGCAGCAGGACGTTCTCACCGACGTCCTTGCCGCTCTCGAGCCTCTTGTAGTTGACCGGGATGAAGGTTTCGGAGGGTCTACCTTTGGGAAGTAGGAAACCTTTGTCCTGTCGGACTATGACCATGCTATCAGTCTTGGCGAACTCCCGGAAGCCGCCGGCGAGGGCCAGCCCCTGGAGCACCGTCGTGCGGCCGCGCAGCGGAAAGTCACCGGGCCTCGCCACCTGACCCAGGACGTAGAAGCGGGCGCCGTTGGAGTTGACGACACTCACGGTGACCTGCGGCGCGGCCAGGAAGCGCTTGAGCGCCTTCAGCACCTCGGCCGAGAGCTGCTCGGGCGTCCTCCCCGTCGCGTCCAGGTCGCCGAGGAGGGGAACCGTCACCTTCCCGTCGAACCGGACCTGCAGCTCTCCGCTCAGGTCGGGCTCCTTCCAGACGAAGAACTTGAGGAGGTCCCCCGGGCCGATGTGATAGGACTCGTCTTCGGACCCGGGCGCCGCCGCGGGCGGCTGCGCCGCCGGTGCCGGAGCCGCCTGTTGTCCGGCAGGGGCCGCGGCCGGCAGCAGCCACGCGGCGGCGAACGACGCCACGAGGAGCCGCCGCAACGGACGACCCGATCCGACAGCTGAACGCAATATCCCTCCGATTCCCAATACTCGTCTCTCCCACGATGGATCACTCGGGGGCGACTCTTTGGAGGGAACGATCGGTCGCCGACGTCGTGTTACGAACTGGGTAACTTCCCTTGTAGACGACGGTCCGACCCCTTGTCAACCAGAATCGTCACCCGGGCACGGACGTCCGCTTGTGCCCCAAGTAGCCAAAATGCGCGACGTTACGGAGAGACCGCGGCGCCGCTGGCCGCCCGCCGCCGGAAGACCTCGTAGAGGGTATTCGTGAACACCCTCTCGTAGCCGTCGGCCACCGCCTCGAAGCGGAGCGCATCGCGATCGGGGCCGTCTTCGAGTCCGAGGATCGTCCAGTCCGCCAGCCGGCCCGTCCGCGCCCCGTAGTAGTAGTCGTCGACCATCGCCCGGCGGCCGGCGAAGCCGAAGAAGAACTCGCGGCTCGCTCCCACCGTGGCGTCGGGCCGGGAGGAGCCCACCACGAGCTCGACTACGGGCCGCCATTGCCGCGAATAGGGGTCGCCCGCGACCCTCGACGCGCTGCGGGCCAGGTTCCCCGCGACGATCACAGCAGCCACGGCCGCCCAGAGAGGAGCGCGGAGGCGGGGCCGGGGCGCGGGGTCCACCAGGAACGCGCCGGCGACGAGGCAGAGGGGGACGGTCGCGAAAAGGAGGTAGTCGTAGCGCTTGGTGGGTGAGAAGAACGCGAAGAAGACGAGATTCCACGCGGCCAGCGATAGCAGCAGCCAGAGCCCCGAAGCCGGCCTCTTCACCGCCGACCACGACGCCGCCCCAACCAGCACGACGAGAAGGACGAGAGGGGTGAGCCGGACGGCCTTCAGGAGGAGAGAGCCGCTACCGAGGCCGACCACGTCCAGCCATACCCAGCGGTTCTGGTCGCCGATCGTCTGCGCGAGCGTGAGGACGCCCAAGAGCTGGGACTCGAAGGTGGGAACATCCTGGAGCACGTAGCTTCCCCACGCGATCGCCGCGACGGCGTAGGGCGCGAGCGCGAGGAGGATGTCGCGACCGCGGAGCCGGCGCCGATCCAGGGCGAGCGTCGCCGCCTGGAGGAAGACGAACGCACACAGGCCGTTGGGATGCATGAGGCCCCCGGCCGCCACGAGGGCGTTGCCGGCGGCGAGAGCGGCCGGGAGGGACGTCCTCCGGAGCGAGACGTAGAGCGTCAGGCCAGCGAGCCCGGCGGCGAAGCAGGGCAGATCGGGGCGCGCCTGCGACGCTCCCGACAGCAACCCGAAATCCACCGCGACCAGCCCCGCGGCGACGAGGCCAGCGGACGACGACCCGGTCACCGTCCGGACGAGGCGCGACGCGGCGAGGACCGCGACGAGCCCCCACAGGATCGACACCGCGCGTGCCTGGAAGAGGCCGAACCCCGCGGCGCGGAAGGCGGCGGCGACCTCGAGGAAGTGCAGGGGCGGGGAGATGTAGGTCTTCCGGTCGATGCCCTGGTGATAGGCCTGGAC
>JBKPBQ010000257.1:0-9377 GCA_046726955.1 Acidobacteriota bacterium | reverse complement strand
GCCCTTGGCGATCCCCAGGCCCCTCATCTCGCGGGATTTCCGTCGTCGCGGACGGTGGCCGGGCTCTTGCTCTTGAGTACCCCGAGGGCGGCGGGTGTCGCTGCCCATATGTGGGAACCAACGAAAGAGAAGGCCATGAAGAAAACGGGTTTGTTGTGCTCCTTGCTCTGCGTCCTGCTGGCCGCGCCCGCGGTCGCGCAGTCCTCCGCGCCGGCCTCGCGCGCCGACCTCCGGGAGCTGCAGGCCGAGGTCGAGCGGCTCGACGACAGCCTGGCCAATCTGCGAGAGGACGATCCGCACGCCCGCGAGTACCGGCGCCGCGCGGACGCGATCCGCGACGACCTCACCCGGATCCGCGACGTGGTGCAGAAGGAAGCCGCCGACGACCGGGCATCGATGGGCGCATCCAAGTCGGACGTGGACTCGGTGCGCCAGGCCACGAGCGACCTTCGCCGCGACATCGAGCGTTCGACGGGGTCTTCGGCCAGCGACCGGCGGACGAGCCGCGACTTCGCGATCCCCGACGGCACCGAGATCCCGGTGCGGCTGCAGCAGAGCATCTCTTCGAAGACGGCGCGACCTGAAGACCGCGTCGAGGGCTCCGTGGCCCACGCGGTCCGCGTGGACGGCATGGTCGCGATTCCCGCGGGGGCGACCGTGCGCGGCATCGTGCGCGAGGCCGAGCCGGCGCGGCGGCCCGCGCACGGGGGACGTCTCGAGATCAGCTTCGACCGGATCGTCGTGGACGGACGGACGATGGACATCCGCTCGAAGATCGTGGACCTCTCCGAGAGCAGCGTCGACAAGAGCAAGGTCGGCCTGGGCGCCGTCCTCGGCGGGGTGTTGGGCGCCGTCGTGGGCGGCGGCAAGGGCGCGCTCCTCGGCGCCGTCGTTGGCGGCGGAGGAGCGGTGGTGGCGACGAAGGGTGACGAGGTGGAGCTGCCGGCGGGTACGGTCGTGACGCTCCGTCTGGAGCAGCCCGTCCCGGTGGCTCGCCGCTGAAGTGTCCCTTCTCGCGGTCGCGCTCTCGAGCGTGATCCTCGCCGGGCCCGCGGGGAACCTGCTTCCGAAGGTGCTCCCCGCCAAGGGCTTCGCGGCCCACGTGCGTCACGACGAGCTCAAGATGCCGGCGGACAGGGCGGGGGAGCTGCGCCTCGACGCGCTCGCGCGCGCCAAGCTCTGGCACGACCCCCCGCCCGTCTCGCACATCGACCTCCGAGACAATCCCGCGGGCCGGGGCTCGTTCCGAAGCTCGGCGGTCTGCAAGTTTCACCTCGACAAGGCGACAGGCGCCACCCCCAAGTTCCGCTGCGTGTTCCCCGGCGGCGAGGTCCTCAAGGTCAAGTACGGCCACAACCCCGAGATCCAGACCGAGGTCGCGGCGAGCCGCCTCCTCGAGGCGATCGGCGCGGGCACCGATAGCGTGTACCTCCTGGAGACGCTCCGCTGCTTCGGCTGCCCCGAGGAGCCGGACGCCCTCATCCGCTGCCTGTCCAGCCCCTACGAAGACTTCCGGGTTCGCTGCGCGCAAGAGTTCGGCCACGCGAACCCCGAAGGCGGCGTCAAGGTGACGATCGACTACACCAGGTTCGTGGACTTCCACAACGTGTCCATCGATCGGAGGCTCCCCGGTCTGGAGATCGAGGACGGTAAGGGCGAGGGCTGGGGCTTCGACGAGCTCGACGCGACGGCGTCGCCGGCGGGCGCGACCCGCGCCGAGCGCGACGCCCTGCGCCTCCTCGCCGTCGTCCTCAACAACTGGGACAACCGGCGGGACAACCAGCGGCTCGTGTGCCTCCCCGGTGCCGCCGGCGACGACGGCACCTGCCGCCGGCCCTTCGCCTACATGCAGGACGTCGGAGGCACGTTTGGACGGGTGGGCGGCAGCAAGGACGAGCGCAAGCTCGACGTGGAGGGGTGGGGCCAGGTCCCGGTCTGGAAGGACGAGGCGGCGTGCGTCGTGGAGATCGAGTCTCCGATGCTCCACGGGGCGACGTTCGGGAAGGCGACGATCACGGAGTCGGGCCGCCGCTTCCTGCTGGATCGGCTGCGACGGCTTCCCGACCACGCAGCGCGCGACCTCTTCGAAGGCGCGCGGTTCGCCGACTACCCGTGGGCGACTCTCGCCAGCCGCAACGTGGACAACTGGGTGCGGGCGTTCGAGGGCAAGGTTCGCCAGATCGCGGACCGCGCGCCGTGCCCGACGCCCTGAGAGCGCCAAGGCGCGGAAAGGTGGCCATGAAGGGGGCAACGACTTCGGACGACACGCCGCGCGCGAGGGGGGTCTTCTTCTTCGTCCTGCTCGTGGTGCTGGTGCTGGCCAGCGGCCGGTGGATGCTCGCCTCCACTCCCGCCGCGGTCGCACCGGCACCTGCGGCGACGCCGTCGCCGCTCACCGAGGCCCCGAGCCCTCCCGGGCACGTCTCGGAAACTGCGATGCTGCGCGACGCGCTGCTCGGGCTCGCGGTGGCGGGAGCGCTGGGGTCCGCGCTCGCCTTTCGTCCGCGCCGACGCGGCACGCCGCCGAGGAACCCGGCCGTGATCCAGACCCAGATCATCCTCTCGCTGGTGGGCGCGCTCGTCATGATCGTCGTGGGCGCAAGCCTGGCCCGCGCCTTCGGCATCGTGGGCGCGGCGAGCCTGGTGCGCTACCGCGCGAAGGTGGACGACCCCAAGGACGCGGGCGTCATGCTCGCCTGCCTCGCCCTCGGTCTCGCCGCCGGCGTCGGCATCTACACCGTGGCCGCGCTCTCGACGCTCCTCATCCTCGCCGCGGTCTGGGTCCTGGAGTCGCTGGAGCCGGAGGGGTGGAAGCACTTTCTCCTCCGCGTGAAGGCCATGGAGCCCGACAAGCTGCAGGAGAGACTCGAGGAGCTGTTTCGCCGCCAGCGCGTCCGCTACGAGCTCCGCACCACTTCGGGAGAGGACCTCACGTACTCGGTGGAGCTTCCTTTCACCAAGAAGACGGACAAGCTCACGAGCTCGATCGTGGCTCTCGGCAATGGCGATCAGATGGCGGTGGAGTGGTCGGATCGCAAGGCGAGCAAGGACAAGGCTTGAGCGCATGGAGCTGCTCGTCCAGCCCGAAGACGGGATCGGACCCACGCTCGCGGCGATCCGCAACGCCAAGAAGAGCATCGACGTCCACATCTTCCGGCTCGACCGGCGCGAGATCGAGGACGCGCTGGCGGACGCGGTGAAGCGCGGCGTGGAGGTACGAACCCTGATCGCGCACACCGCGAGGGGGCGGGAGAAGGCCCTCCGCAAGCTCGAGCTGCGCCTCCTCCACATCGGCGCCACGGTCTCGCGCAGCGCGGACGACCTCCTGCGCTACCACGGGAAGATCATGATCGTCGATCGCAAGAAGCTCTTCGTTCTCGCCTACAACCTCACGCGGTCGGACATCGGGCACTGCCGAAGCCTCGGCATCGCCACCCGCAAGCGCGCGCTCGTGGACGAGGCGCGCAAGGTCTTCGACGCCGACTTCGACCGCAAGCCCTACACCGGCGACAACCCGAGCCTCCTCGTGAGCCCGGTGAACGCCCGCGAGCGGCTGACGGCGTTCCTGCGCAAGGCGAAGCGCGAGCTCCTCATCTACGGCCACGTCACCGACAACGCGTGCATCCGCGTCCTGCAGGAGCGGCAGAAGGCGGGGGTGGTGGTGCGCATCATCGGCAAGCTGGAGAAGGGGCACGAAGGCTTGAGCGCCGAGAAGTTCCCGGGCAAGCGCATGCACCTGCGGGCGATCGTCCGCGACGGAAAGGTCGCCTTCGTGGGAAGCCAGATCCTTCGCAAGCCCGAGCTCGACAGCCGACGAGAGATCGGCATCGTGGTGAAGCACTCCCGGGTGGTGAAGCAGATCGCCGAGATCTTCGCGGCGGATTGGGCCGGGACCGATGCGGGCAAGAAGGAGGAAGCGGCCTGATGCGAGGGGCGGTGGTCGTCACCGCCGTTCTCGCCGCCGCCGCCGCGCGAACGACGGCCCAGGAGCCGCCGGCGCTCTGGCGCGGGACTCCCGGGCCCGAGTACCGCGCCGGCCGCTTGCACCGGTTCGTGCTCGGGTCGGGGTACCGCGACCTCTGGACGACGCCCATCGAGGCGGAGTACCTCGACCTCGAGCGCTTCTCGGGCGGTCTCACGCCCCGGAAGAAGGCGGGAGGCAAGCAGACGAAGGGGCTGACCTTCGACGGGGCGGACGGCAGGAGGTGGAAGTTCCGGTCGATCGACAAGGACCCCTCGGCCGTCCTTCCCGACGCGCTGCGGGACAGCTTCGTGGACACGATCGCGCAGGACGAGATCAGCGCGTCGCTGCCGGCCAACGGCTCGGTGGTGGACCGGCTCGCCGACGCGGTAGGAATTCTCCACGTGGGCCGCTGCCTGGTGGCGCTGCCGGACTCGCCCGGTCTCGGGAAGTTCCGCAAGGAGTTCGCGAACATGCTGGGCACGCTCGAGGAGCGCGCGTCCGTCGAGCCGCCGATCACCCCGGGATTCGAGCGGTTCCGCCGGCTCGTGGACACGGAGGAGCTGGACAAGATCCTCGACGCCGACGCTCGTGAGCGGGTGGACGCGCCCGGGTTCCTGAAGGCGCGCCTCTTCGACCTGCTGATCGGCGACTACGACCGGCACGAGGACCAGTGGGACTGGGCCCGGGACGACGACGCCGTCTGGCATCCCGTCCCCAAGGACCGCGATCTCGCCTTCGTCAAGTTCGACGGGGTCCTCATGGACATCGCCCGGTCGAGCGTTCCCCGGCTCGTGCACTTCGAGGACGAGTACCCGAGCCTGGTGGGCCTGACGTGGCAGGCGCGCTTCCTCGACCGCCGGTATCTGGCCGAGCTCGACTGGCCGGTCTGGAACGCGACCGTCCGTGACCTGCAGGAGAAGCTCACCGACTCCGTCATCGAGGAGGCCGTGCGCCGGCTCCCCCCGCCGTTCTACCGCCTGCGGGGTGATCAGCTCGCCTCGACACTCGCCGTCCGCCGGCAGCGGCTGGGCGACGCGGCCCGCGGCTTCTACGAGATGCTCGCCCGCGAGGCCGAGGTCCACGGCACGGACGAGCCGGACTCCCTTCAGATCCTGCGGCAGCGCGACGGGGGAGTCGAGATCGTCCTCGCGGGATCCGGCGGGCCCTACTTCCGCCGCCGCTACGACCCCGACGTCACCCGCGAGGTCCGCGTCTTCCTGAAGGGCGGCGACGATCGTGTCGTCTCGGAAGGCACGGGCAGCCCCGGCGTGAAGGTGCGCGTGGTGGGTGGAGAGGGCAACGACTCCCTCGACGACTCGGCGGGCGGGTACACGCGGTTCTACGACTCGAGCGGGCAGAACGAGATCGTGAGAGGGCCGGGGACGAAGCAGAGCGCGCGCCCGTACACGGCGCCCAGGGACGCGGCAGGGGATCCCGAGCGCGACTGGGGAAGCGACCACGGCATCCTCCCCTGGCTTCGCGCTGGCCCCGACTACGGCGTGATCGTGGGGCTGCAGCTCACGAAGACCGATTACGGCTTCCGCAAGCATCCCTACGCGGACCGCCACGTCGTGCGGGTCGGCTATTCGACGGAGCTCGGGACCGGCGGCATCCGGTACGACTACGACTCGCTGCGGACCGACAACCGCACGCGCTTCCAGCTCGCGGCGAAGGTCTCGGCCCTCGACGTCGTCCACTTCTACGGCTTCGGCAACGAGACGAGCGCCGAAGGCGACCAGGATTTCCACGACGTCCGGCAGACGCAGTACGTCCTCTCGCCGTCCTACCGGCTCGACCTCTCCGCGATCGACGTCCTGGTGGGGCCGGTCGTCAAGTACGCGGACACGCGGCTGTCCGACACGACACTCGTGGCCCAGGAGCGGCCCTACGGATCGCTCGGCTTCGGCCAGGCCGGAGTTCGCGTGGCCCTGGCGCTCGACCGCCGCAACCACAAGACCGCGCCGTCGAGGGGCTTCCTCGTCGCCGCGGAAGGAACCGTCTATCCGCCGATGTGGAGCGTGACCGACCTCTTCGGCCAGGTCCACGGCTTCGCCACCGCGTACCTGGCAGCGCCGCTTCCGCTCGCCCCTGTTCTCGCCCTCCGCGCCGGCGGGGCGCGGGTCTTCGGGGTCTATCCCTTCCACGAGGCGGCGACGATCGGGGGCCCGGACTCCGTGCGCGGCTTCCGCCAGCAGCGCTACTCCGGCGATGCCTCCCTCTACGGCAATGCCGAGCTCCGTCTGACGCTCTACGACCACGAGGGGAGCCTGCCCGTCCGCTTCGGTGTCTTCGGTCTCGGCGACACCGGCCGGGTCTTCCTCGCCGACGAGACCTCGGACCGCTGGCACACTGCCTTTGGGGCGGGACTGTGGATGACCGTGCTGAATCCCGCCTACACCGCGAGCGTCTCCTTCGCGCGCGGCGAAGGGGAGACCTGGCTGTACTTCCAGGCTGGTTTTTCGTTTTAGGCAGCCCGCCGAGTTCCCGGGCGGTGATGTTGACAGCGCTCGGGCCTAACGATAACGTCGCGGGAGTTCCGCCGCTTCGTTCGTCCGGTCGCCGCCCTCCGAGGAGTTCGATGTTCCCAGGTCGTGCCCTCCCGACGGCCCTCCTGTGCGTGACGCTCGGCTCTTCCGCGGCAGCGCAGACCTCCGATCCGCTGTTCGCGGGGTTGAGCTTCGCTCCCGAGAGCGTCGGCTCGCGGCCCGCCGGGCTCGGCGGCGCCTTCGTCGCCGTGGCCGACGACGCCAAGGCCGCCTACGCCAACCCCGCCGGCCTCACCCTCGTTCCGCTCACCGAAGTAGGCCTGAGCTCCGGCGAGCGGTGGGGCTCGGCGTCGACCAGCGTGCTCTTCCCCGTCCACATCGCCGCCTACGTGACGCGTCACGAGCAGGCGACCAATTCGCTCGACTCGTCCACCTGGGAGGGCGGTCTCTCCGCGGCGTTCCGGCCGCGGCGTCGGCTGAGCCTGGGCGCCGGTGTCGCCTGGAGCCGCCTTTCCCTGGACACGACCGAGAGCGGTGCCGCCTCCGGCCGCGTGGCGAGCGGGGAGGACACGCACGTCCGCTTCACGACGGGCCTTCTCGTGGACATGATCGACACCTCGCGCCGCGCGCTCCCGGCGTTGCGGCTGGGGATCTCGTTCCAGCCGGGGTTCGACTGGTCGATCCCCGTCGCTCGGTCCGCGGGCGCGACGTTGGTCCCAGTGGACGTCCGACGCCCGTCGCTCGTCTCCGCCGGGCTCGCCTGGCGGCCCTCCGATCGCTGGACGATCGCGGTCGAGGGCGACCTCGTTCGGTACCAGGAGGTGACGGACACGCTCCGTCGCAACGACGCCGTGGGTGCGGCGGGCTTCGGCATCCCCAACGCCGTCGAGCCGCGGGCGGGTATCGAGTTCGGGGCGCCGCTCTGGTGCGGCTGCGGTACGGTGAAGGTCCGAGGCGGGGTCCACTACCGCTCTTCGGGGACCCTCCAGTACACGGGACCGGACGACGCGGTTGCCCGCGCCTTCAACCAGGGAGACTGGGAAACGGTGGCAACGCTCGGCGGGTCGATCTTCTCGGAGTACTTCGGCCATGCCTTCCGGTTCGACATCGACGTGAAGGACGTCTTCCACGGCCCGGATTTCTCCTTCGGCCTCGTCTTCCGATTCTGAGCTTGAGGCCCGCCCGCTCCTTCCGACTCGGCGTGGTGCTCGCCGCGGTCTTCCCTCTCGCCAGTGCGTCGGCTCCGGCCGACAGGGAGAAGGGAGCGCCGGCGGTGGCGCGGGGGTGTCCGCCCGAGCGCGCGCAGAACGGCGAGGTCCGCCTCGCCTTCCTCGGCGACTCCGGCTACGGGACCGGGTTCTCGGAGTGGGGGACGCACGGGCAGGAGGCCGTGGCGTCGCAGCTCGAGAACCTGCGCCTCCCTCCCGACCTCGTCTTCTTCCTGGGCGACAACATCTACTGGAAGGGAAGCACCGACCTCTACAAGACGCGCTTCGACGACGTGTACGACCCGCTCATCCGCCAGTGCAAGGCCCACGTCGCCCTCGGCAACCACGACATCAAGGGCTGCCGCGCCGTCGAGGAGTCCGAGCGGCTGGAGAGCTGCCTGCAGGAGCTGCGCGACTCGCTCGTGGCCGATCGCAAGGCTCGCTACGTGCGCCAGGGCATGGACGAAGAGAAGGCGGCGGCGAAAGCGAAAGCCGACACCGCGGCGGAGACGGCGGGCGAGATCGCGGGGGAGGCGAAGGCGGGCCTCAAGGCCAATTGCCTGCCCGGCGACGCCACCGCTTACGAGAACCCGACGAAGGGCCGCGACACGTGCAACGCGTCGCCCGCCCTCGCGCACGCGCAGTTCGGCTTCGGCGTCGTGGAGAAGGGCAATCCCCCGGCGAGCGAGCGCCAGCGCTACTACAGCATCCTCTGGCCGCTGCCCAAGCTCACGAAGGGCGGGGCGCCGGCGGCGCCGGCGGAGGCGGCCACGCGGCCGCTCGTGGACGTCATCGTGCTCGACTCGAACACGCTGGGCGTCGAGGAGGGCCTGCTCGAGAAGGCGGCCCCGCCGCGCACGGACCAGCTGCAGCTCCTCTGGCTCCGCAACGCGATGTCGCAGTGGCTGCCCGCGCCGGGCGAGAGCAGCCGCATCTGGAAGATCCTCGCCATGCACCACCCGCCCTACACGCCGCGAGGGTGCGCCTGCAACATCTTCGGCAAGTGCCTGGGAGGGCACTCGGACGAGCGCGCGCTGCAGAAGCAGCTCGCCGACGCGCTCGAGGACCTCGAGCCGCCCGATCTCGTGATGACCGCCCACAACCACATCTACGCCCGCAGCCTTCCCCTCGACGCGGCGGGAGAGCCGGTCAAGGATCCCAAGAAGCGGGGCGTGCGCTACTTCGTGAGCGGGGGCGGAGGCGCGCCGCTTTACGACGTCTACCGTCCGGACCCGCGGTTCGCGAAGGCGCTCACCATCTACCACTTCGTGTACATGCGTCTCACCGCGACGTCGGCCTTCTACTGGACGCTCGACGCGGGAGGCAAGGTGCGCGACTCGGGCTGCTTCGAGAAGGGCTCGGGGATCGATCACCCTCTCGACCCGAGCTTCTCCTACGACGACCCGCTGCCGCCGCGCTGCGTGGCCGAAGAAGGCTGAGCCCTCTCGAGCAGGGTGCTGAAGAAGCTCGCTTCGAGATGCCGCGCGCGCCACCGCGCCGGAGTCCGCCGCCGGTAAGTCGAGCACCGTGCCAAGGCAGCGCGGCCGCGCGCCGCGCGAGGAAACTCTTCAGCACCCTGCTAGCGCAGGGCTTCGATGCGGGCGACGAGAGCGCCCAGGGCCTGTCGCTGGCCGCGGAGCTCCTGGGCCTGTCCGTCCAGCTGGTCCTTCTCGGAGCGCACGAAGAAGCGGTAGGGCTCGACGGCCGCCTGCGTTCTCT
>JBKPBQ010000256.1:0-6363 GCA_046726955.1 Acidobacteriota bacterium | reverse complement strand
GTGGAAGGCGAGCTGGACTGAAGGCGTCTAGCAGGGTGCTGAAAAAGCAGGCTTCGATAGACGCGCGCGCCCCGGCGCGCCGCGTGAGGACACTCTTCGGCACCCTGCTCTAGAATGCGGCTGTTTTTCGGGGCTCGCTCTCCTCGCTCCCCGGTTCGCCCACTGCTCCACGGAGCGACGACGACGTCCGCCCCGGGAGGACCTGCGGCATGGATCAGCTCGCGCTCGCTCGCTGGCAGTTCGGGATCACCACCGTCTACCACTTCTTCTTCGTCCCCCTGACGCTCGGCCTCGTGTGGGCCGTGGCGCTCTTCCAGACCGCGTGGTACGTGACCGGCCGCGAGGTCTACCTCCGGATGACGAAGTTCTGGGGGAAGCTCTTCCTCATCAACTTCGCGATGGGCGTCGTGACGGGGATCGTGCAGGAGTTCCAGTTCGGCATGAACTGGTCGGAGTACTCGCGCTTCGTGGGCGACGTCTTCGGAGCGCCCCTCGCCATCGAGGCCCTCGTCGCCTTCTTCCTCGAGTCGACGTTCCTCGGCCTCTGGATCTTCGGGTGGGAGCGGCTGCCGAAGAAGGTCCACCTCGCGGCGATCTGGCTCGTCGCCATCGGGTCGAACCTCTCCGCCCTCTGGATCCTGATCGCGAACTCGTTCATGCAGCAGCCGATGGGTTACGCGCTGCGCAACGGGCGGGCGGAGATGGAGAGCTTCTGGGACCTCGTCAGCAACCCCCACGTCTTCGTCCAGTTCCCGCACGTGATCACGGGAGCCATGTCCACGGGCGCCTTCTTCCTCCTCGGGATCTCCGCGCTGCAGCTCCGCCGGCGCCTCGACGACATGGGACACGACGCCTTCCGCCGCTCGTTCGCGTTCGGTGCCGTCTACGCGCTCGCGTCCACGGTGGCGGTCATGGTCGTCGGCCACGGGCAGGCCCAGTACATGGTGCGCGTCCAGCCGATGAAGATGGCGGCGGCGGAGGCGCTCTGGGAGACGGCGGACCCCGCGCCGATGTCGCTCTTCACCTGGGGCAACGAGAAGGAGCAGCGGGACGTGTTCGCGATCAAGATCCCCGGCCTCCTGAGCTTCCTTTCCTACAACCGCTTCGAAGGCCAGGTGAAGGGCATCCGCGAGCTGCAGGCGCTCTACGAGCTCCGCTACGGGCCGGGGGACTACTCTCCGCCGGTGAAATGGACGTACTGGACGTTCCGCATCATGGCCGGGTCGGGTCTCGTCATGCTCGCTCTCGCGGGCCTGGCGGTCCTGGCGCTCGTGAGGGGCACGTTCGAGGCGAGCCCGCTCCTCCTGCGAGCGCTCGGGCCGGGACTCCTCCTTCCCTACGTGGGGAACAGCGCGGGCTGGATCTTCACGGAGATCGGCCGCCAGCCCTGGATCGTCTTCGGCCTGCAGAAGACCGAAGCCGCCGTCTCCCCCAACGTGGGGCCGGGCGAGGTCCTCTTCACGCTCGTGGCGTTCACGCTTCTCTACGGCGCGCTCATGGCCGCCGACATCTTCCTGCTCGCCAAGTTCGCGCGGGCGGGCATCCACGGCACGGGGCCGGTGGCGGGGGCGCTCGGAGACGTCCCCGCTCACGCTTAGGAGGCGACCATGGACCTCAACACCCTCTGGTTCGTGCTCGTGGGCGTCCTCTTCGTCGGCTTCTTCATCCTCGAGGGCTTCGACTACGGTGTGGGCATCCTCCTCCCCTTCCTGGGCCGCACGGACGAGGAGAGGCGCCGCATCGTGAACACGATCGGCCCGGTGTGGGACGGCAACGAGGTCTGGATCATCACTGCCGGCGGCGCCATCTTCGCCGCCTTCCCCCACTGGTACGCGACGCTGTTCAGCGGCTTCTACCTGGCGCTCTTCCTCATGCTCGCCGCGCTCATCGTGCGCGGGGTGGCCTTCGAGTTCCGGAGCAAGGACGATCACCCCACGTGGCGCGCGACGTGGGACTGGATGATCTTCATCGGCAGCTTCGTGCCCGCGCTCCTCTGGGGGGTCGCCCTCGCGAACCTGCTGAAGGGCGTGCCCATCGACGCCAACAAGCACTACGTCGGCGGGTTCTTCAACCTCCTCGGGCCCTACGCGATCGTGGCCGGGCTCGCGACGCTCACCGTCTTCACGACGCACGGTGCCATCTTCCTGAACCTCAAGAGCACGGAGCCCATCCGCGAGCGGGCCCTCGCCGCCACCAAGCGAGTGGGGCCGATCGCCACCGTGCTCATCTTCCTGTTCGTCGTGACGACCTATCTCTGGACCGACGCCTTCACCCGGCTCGGCGTCGACCCCGGGCTCATCCCCATCATGACCGTGGGCTCGATCCTCGCCGCGGGCGCGCTCATCCACCGCTCCCGGATGGGCTGGGCGTTCGCGATGACGTGCCTCACGATCGCGCTCTCCCTGACCACGATCTTCAAGTCGCTCTACCCGCGGGTCATGGTCTCGAGCCTCGATCCCGAGTGGAGCCTAACGATCTACAACGCGTCGTCGACGCCCTACACGCTGAAGATCATGAGCGTCGTCGCGCTCCTCTGCGTGCCCGTCGTGCTCGCCTACCAGGGTTGGACGTACTGGGTCTTCCGCCACCGGGTGGGGCCGGACACGAAGCTCGAGTACTGAGAGCCGCCGGCCGTGACGCTCGACCGCCGGCTGCTCGCGGAGGCGAACGCTCGCCTCCATCTCGCCGGGGCCGTCGTCTTCGGCCTCGGCGCGGCCGCGCTGGCCCTCCTCCAGGCCTGGCTCCTCTCCGGCGCGGTCGACTCCGTCCTCCGCGGAGGTGCGAGGTCGGCGATCGACGGATTCGTCCTCGGTGTGCTGGGGGCGGCCCTCGCGCGGGCGGCCCTCACGGTGGCGAGCGAAGTCGCGGGCGCGCGCCTGGCTGGGGGCGTCAAGGTCCGCCTCCGCGACGTCCTCGTCGAACGACTGCTCCACCTCGGCCCCCGGTTCGCCGCCGGCGAGCGCTCGGGCGAGCTCGCCCACACGCTCGTCCCGGGCGTCGAGTCGCTCGACGGCTACCTCTCGCAGTACCTGCCCCAGCTCGCCCTCGCCGTCCTCGTGCCGGTCCTCGTCCTCGCGCTCGTCGTCGCGGCCGACCCGCTCTCTGCCCTCGTGCTCCTCGTCACGCTCCCTCTCGTTCCGCTCTTCATGGCCCTCCTCGGCGCTCTCGCCCGGGAGGAGACGAGCCGTCAGTGGCGCGTGCTGTCGCGTCTCTCCGCGCAGTTCCTCGACTCGCTCCGGGGGCTGCCGACGCTCAAGGCGCTCGGGCAGACGCGCGCCGCCGCCGAGGAGCTGGCGCGGGCGGGCGAGAGCTACCGCCGCGTCACGATGAGAGTCCTCCGAGCTGCGTTCCTGTCCGCCCTCGTGCTCGAGCTCCTGGCCACGCTGGGCACGGCCCTCGTGGCCGTGGAGGTGGGCCTCCGCGTCCTCTACGAGCGCATGCCCTATCGCGCGGCGTTCTTCGTGCTGCTTCTCGCGCCCGAGTTCTATCGTCCGCTGCGCGCCCTGGGAGCGTCGTACCACGCCGGTCTCGCCGGCAAGGAAGCGAGTCGGCGCTTCGCCGAGATCCTCGACACGCCTGCCACGCCAACCCCAGCCACGGAAGTCGTTCCCGAGGGACCGCTCGAGATCGTCTTCTCGCGCGTCTCGTTCGCTTACGACCCGGCGGGCCGCCCCGCGCTCGAGGACGTGTCGTTCCGGATGGAACGCGAGACGACGCTCGCCCTCATCGGCCCGAGCGGAGCCGGCAAGTCCACCGCAGCCTCGCTCCTCCTGCGATTCGTGGAGCCGACCCAGGGCGAGATCCTCGTGAACGGCCGGCCGCTGCAGGCGACGAGCGGGGTGGAATGGCGCCGGCGGGTGGCCTGGGTGCCGCAGGCGCCGCGGCTCTTCGCGGGAAGCCTCCGCGAGAACATCGCGCTCGGCCGCGCGGACGCGCCGTGGGAGGCGATCCGCGAAGCGGCGCGCAGCGCCCACGCCGACGCCTTCATCCGCGGCCTTCCCCACGGCTACGACACGGCGATCGGCGAAGACGGACGCGGCCTCTCCGGCGGCCAGGCCCAGCGCATCGCCCTCGCCCGCGCCTTCCTGAAGGACGCGCCCGTCCTCGTCCTCGACGAGCCCACGTCGCACCTCGATCCCGGCAGCGAAGCCGAGGTCCTGGAGGCGATGACGCGGCTCTGCCGCGGTCGGACGGTACTCCTCGTCGCGCACCGGCTGACCACTGTCTTCACCGCCCACCGCGTGGTGGCGCTCGATCACGGCCGTGTCCGCGAGCAGGGAACGCGCGCCACCCTCCTGGCCACGCGAGGGATCTACGCCTCGCTCGTGGCCGCGTGGGAAGGGCGGACGTGAGCGCGCGCCTGCTGCGGCTGCTCGCCCCCGGCTGGCCGCGGTTCGTCGCCGCCTCCCTGCTCCTCGCGGCGACGCTCGGGAGCGGGCTCGGCCTCATGGCGTCCTCCGGGTGGCTTCTCGCCCGCGCGGCCGAGCACCCTTCGATCGCCGCGCTCTCCGTGGCCATCGTGGGCGTGCGCTTCTTCGGAATCGCCCGCGGCGTCTTCCGTTACCTCGAGCGCCTGCTCTCCCACGACGTCACGCTTCGGCTCCTCGCGCGCCTGCGCGTGCGCGTCTACGCCGCCCTCGAGCCTTTGTCTCCCCCGCGTCTCGGGGCGCGCAGCGGGGACGTGCTCACGCGGATCGTCGCGGACGTGGAGACGCTCGAAGGGGCCTACGTCAGGGTCCTCGGCCCCGCCCTCGCCGCCGTCGTCGTCGCGGTCCTCGTCGCGGCGCTCCTCCTTCCGGCTTCGATGCCCGTCGTCGCGGCGACACTCGTCGGCCTGCTGCTCGCCGGGATCGTCGTTCCCGTCCTCGCGGGGAGGCTGGGGGAGCGGCCCGGGCGCCGCCTCGTCGAAGCGCGGGCGGCCCTTACCGTCCACCTCGTGGACGGCGTCCTCGGGATCGCCGACCTCCTCGCCTTCGACCGGGGCCCGGCGCACGCGCAGCAGGTGCACGCGCGAAGCCACGCCCTCGCCTCCGCGCAGGAACGGCTGGCCCACGTGTCCGGACTGGGAGGCGCTCTCGCGGGGCTCGCGTCCGACCTGACCGTCGTCGCCGTCCTCTGGCTCGCCGTCCCCGTCGTGCGGCGGGGAGAGATCACGGGTCCGGGTTTCGCGGCGGCCGTGCTCCTGGCTCTCGCCTCGTTCGAGGCGGTGGCGGGCTTCGGGGCCGCGCACGCCGCGCTCGGGGCGATCCGGACGGCGGCGCGACGGCTCTTCGCGCTCCTCGACGAGCCGCCGGCCGTCGTGGATCCGCCGTCGCCGTCACCCGCCGGACCCGGAGCGTCCCTCGAGGTTCGCGACCTCCACTTTTCCTATCCGGGCTCGGCGGGTCCCGCTCTGGACGGCGTGTCCTTCCGGCTGGAGCGGGGAAGCACGATCGCGCTCGTGGGGGCGAGCGGCTCCGGCAAGTCGACGCTTCTCCACCTCGTGCTGCGATTCCACGACGCGCCGCCAGGGACCCTATTCCTGGACGGCAGCGACCTGCGCGGCCTGTCCGCGGAGTCCGTCCGCTCGCGCCTCGCCTGGATGAGCGAGCGTCCCCACGTCTTCAACGCGACGCTGCGCGAAAACCTCCTGCTCGCCCGACCCGACGCCGACACGGGGGCGCGCGCGGACGCGCTCCGCCGGGCGGCCCTCCCCGTCGAGACGTGGCGCGAGGGGGAAGAGACGTGGCTGGGCGAGGAAGGCCAGCGCCTTTCCGGCGGAGAGCGTCAGCGGCTCGCGCTCGCGCGGGCCTTCCTGCAAGGGGCCCCGCTCGTCCTCCTCGACGAGCCGACTGCGCACCTCGACGCGGTGGCGGCGCGGACGGTGCTCTCGGAGATCCGCCGATCCTCACCGGGCCAGGCGACGCTCCTCGTCACGCACCGCCTGCGCGGGCTCGAGTGGGTGGACGAGATCCTGGTCCTCCAGGACGGTCGGGTCCTCGAGCGGGGCGCCTTCGCGGATCTCGTCGCGCGGAAGGGCCTCTTCTCGCGGATGCTCGAGGCCGAGCGCTCGTCGGATCTTCTGGAAAAGCCCGTGGCCGAGGCTCAGAGCGTCGCGACGTAGTCGTAGTAGGGGCCGAGCCGGAACTTGCGCGCGGTGTTCTCCGAGGACATGTAGCGGACCTGGCCGAGCACCGGCCGCTCCGGCGCCCACGGCCGATCGAAGAGGCCGAAGCACCAGAGGATGCCGGTGTAGGAGTTCGGATCGCGGCCGTCGAGGGCGTACCTGTTGTTCAGGTGCTCGAGCGTGCGATAAGCCTCCTGCGGCGTGCGCGACCACTCGATGACCTTCTTGCCCCAGAGCATGCGCAGGTAGTTGTGGAT
>JBKPBQ010000255.1:0-5044 GCA_046726955.1 Acidobacteriota bacterium | reverse complement strand
CGGAACTCCGGGCTCTTGAGCTTCTTCTCGTCCTCGGGATTGCTGACGAAGGCGATCTCCGCGAGGACGCTCGGCATGTTCGCCCCGATGAGCACGTAGAAGGGCGCGGTGTGGACGCCCCGGTCCTCGACGTCGTGGTGGCCGCGCTGCTGCTCGACCATCGCCTCCTGGACGGAGGTCGCGAAGTCGCGGCTCTCGTCGATCTTGCTGTTGAGGGTGATGGCCTTCACGAGGCCCTGCAGGTCCTTGAGGGTGGCGGGGGAGATCGCGTTCTCGCGCGCGGCCACCGCTTCCGCGTGGGGGTCCTGGGCGAAGTTGAGGAAGTAGGTCTCGATGCCGCGGGCCTTGGGGTTGCGGCTGGCGTTGGCGTGGATGGAGAGGAAGAGGTCGGCGCCCTTCGAGTTCGCGATCGCCGTGCGCTCCTCGAGGGGGACGAACACGTCGGTGCTGCGCGTCATGATGACCTCGGTCGCGAGCTCGGCGCGCACCATGCGGTCGAGCCGCTGCGCCACGTCGAGGACGAGGTCTTTCTCCTGGAGGCCGGCGCGTCCGATCGTGCCGGGATCGTGGCCGCCGTGGCCGGCGTCGATGACGATGCGCCGGGCGCCAAGGCCGAGCTGGCGGGCGAGGCTGTACGAGCCCGCGCGGTTGGCGTCCGGCGGCTCGGGAGCGACTGGCGTCCGCCGTCGCGACGTGGGCGCCGCCTCGCGCGGCGCACGGTCCGCGGGCGCCGGCTCGAAAGGTCCCATTGCGATCGGAACCGGGGCCGGCTGGGGCGGCAGGGCGGCTGTCCGGCCCTCCGCCGGCACCATGCCGTTCACGCGGCGCGTGGGCAAGGAGTCTACGGCGACCGTCGGGCTCGCGGGGGCCGGCGTGGGGCTCGGCGTGGGGGGCGTCGGTCGAGGGGCGCTCGGCGGGGGAGCGCTGGTCACTGCGGGTGGAAGATCGATGGGCGTTGTCTGCGCGATCACGGATCCCGGCTTGGAGACACCGCGCACGTCGATGATGAGGCGAGTCGGGTCTTCGAGGTAGAAGACGTTGTGCTCCTTGACGTCCTTGAAGTCGAGCACGATGCGCACCACGTCGTCCTTGTTCTGGGCGATCCGGATCTGCTCGAGCAACCCGTCGGCGACGGGGAAGCTGCGGGCCTTGAGGTTCGGGTGGAGGCGCGTCCCCGCGAGGTCGATCCAGAGGCGATCGGGGTCCTTGATCCGATCGGACGTGATCGGCACCTTGCGCTCGAGGTCGATGACGACGCGCGTGGACGAGTCGCCCGTCCAGGAGCGCAGGTCGAAGACGCGGGCGAGGCCGGGCGGGGGCGGGCTGGGCACGGGCGCGGCGGGAGCGCGCTGGCGGAGGAGGGCCTTCACCTCCGCGGCGTGCGGACCGTCAGGGGAGACGTCGAGGTAGGCGTTGACCGCCTCGGTGACCCGCCGCCGGTCGCCGTCCTCCCGCATCATCTGCACCACCGCGTAGAGCGCTTCCTCGCCGAGCGAGCTGCTCGGGTACTCCGCGACCACTCGCCGGAACGACTCGATCGCGTCGTCGCGGTAGCGCGGCGTCTTGAACTGCTTCGCCATCTCGCGGTAGAGCCGTCCCACGGCGAGGAGCGCGTTGTCGCTGTAGCCGCTGCGCGGGTAGCGGGCCGCCACCTTCCGGTAGGCGAGCACGACCTTCTCCCACTCCGTCTTCTGTCGCTGGCGAGTGGCGGAGGCGCGGTGGGCGGCCTCCGCGCGCCGGGCCTCCTCGAAGAGCGCGGCGTCCGGGCGGCGCGGATCGGCCCGGGGCGTTTCGGCCTTGGCGGGCGGACGCGTCGAGGAAGCGCGGCCCGTGGACGCGAGGGCAGGCGGCCGGGCAGGAGCGGCCAGGGCCGACGCGCCGGCGAGCAGACCGAGGGCGGCGAAGGTGAGCCGCCCGATCGTCCTGCGCGCCTTCGTCGTCACTTGGGCCAGCTGTCAACGGTCTCGTAGTAGTCGGGGGCGACGAGCACCTCGCGCGACTTGGCGCCGTCCGCGGGCCCGATGATCCCATCGCGCTCCATCATGTCCACGAGCCGGCCCGCGCGCGAGAAGCCAATGCGGAAGCGGCGCTGGAGCATGCTCGTCGAGGCCTGGCCGCTCTGCACCACGAAGCGGGCGGCTTCGTCGAAGAGCTCGTCCTTCTCGATCACCTCCGCGGTCTCCCCGGACTTCTCGGGCCGGCCCACGGACTCGTCGTAGGCCGGCTTCGCCGTCTTCCGCAGCCAGGCGGTGAGGCGCGCGATCTCGTGCTCGGTCACGTAGGCGCCGTGGATTCGTATGAGGCGAGCGCTGCCGGGGGGCAGGAAGAGCATGTCCCCGCGGCCGAGGAGGTGCTCGGCGCCGATGGAGTCGAGGATGGTGCGGCTGTCCACGCGCGCGGCCACGCGGAACGAGATGCGCGACGGGAAGTTCGCCTTGATGAGGCCTGTGAGGACGTCCACGGAGGGTCGCTGGGTAGCGAGGATGAGGTGGATCCCCACCGCTCGTGCCATCTGGGCGAGGCGCGTGATCGATTCCTCGACCTCGTGCGACGAGATCATCATGAGGTCGGCGAGCTCGTCGATGACGATCACGATGTAGTGGAGGGGCTTCAGCTCCTCTTCCGTCTCCGCGGGGTCCCCGCCCCTCTCGGCGCGGATGATGTTGTTGAACTGCTCGATGTTCCGGACCCCCTCGGAGGCGAGCTTGCGAATGCGCTTCTCCATCTCGCCGACCGCCCACTTGAGCACGTTGGAGGCGATCTTGGCGTCCGTGACCACGGGGGTCAGCAGGTGCGGGATGTCCTCGTAGACGCCGAGCTCCAGGCGCTTGGGGTCGATGAGGATGAGCCGCACGTCGTCGGGCGTGGAGCGGAAGAGGATGCTCGAGATCATGCAGTTGAGCCCCACGCTCTTGCCCGTGCCCGTGGAGCCCGCGATCAGGAGGTGGGGCATGGCCGCGAGGTCGGTGGTGAATACGTCACCGTTCACGGTCTTTCCGAGGGCGAGGGTGAGCCGCCCCGTCGCCTTGCGGACGACCTCCGATTCCAAGATCTCGCGAAGGTAGATCGTCTCCCGGGCCTGGTTGGGGATCTCGATCCCCACGTTGCCCTTTCCGCTCACGCGGTCGATGCGGATGCTCTCCGCCTCGAGCGCCAGGGCGAGGTCGTCGGCGAGGCCCACGATCTTCGAGTACTTGATCCCGGCGTCGGGCTTGAACTCGTACGTGGTGACGACCGGACCGGGGTGGATCTCCTTGACCGTGCCGAGCACGCCGAACTCGCCGCACTTCGCCTGGAGGATGCGTCCCCGCTCGTAGAGCCGCTCGTTGTCCACGATCACGGTGGAGCGGGCCTCGTCGAGGATGGTGACCGGGGGCATCGCGGAAGGGCCGCGCGGCTCGGGCACGACGGGGCCCGGCGCGACGCGCTTCTTCCGCGCGGCCGTCCGCGGGGCCGGCGGGTCGTCCTCCTCGGCGGAGTCGCCGAGCTCGGTCGGACCCCCGCCCAGGAAGGGCAGCGCCTTCTGGGCCGGAGGTGCTATCGGCCGCGGCGGCGCTTCGTCTTCGTCGTCCTCGCGCTCCTCCTCGGGTTCGCTCGGCGCCTTCACGCGCCGGACGCGGGGAAGGCTCTCGCTGCCCTCGCCGACCGCCGCTTCCTTCGTGTGCTTGCGGATCACCTCGCGCCGCATCCGCTCCTTGCGCCGCGTCTCGCGGTAGTGCGTCCACGCGGTGTGGAGCGTCTGCAGGCGCTGGCTGAGGCTGCCCGCCGCGCCGTGGAGGAAGGTCGCGAACGAGAACTGGGTGGCCAGGATCAGCGAGACGAAGAGCGAGGTCGCGACCACGATGTAGGCGCCGGTGCGGTTGAAGTCCGTGATGAGGATCCCAGCCAGCAGCTCGCCCACGGCCCCGCCCGCGCGCACCGCCTCGCCTTCGAACGACACGGTGCCGAAGGTGAGGGACAGGAAGGCGGTCAGCGAGAGCAGCAGGAGGAAGAGGCCGAACGCCTTCGTCCAGGGGGCGTCGATGGGCCGGCACCAGAAGAGCTTCCATCCCGTGAGGCCGAGCACGAGCGGGAGGAGGAGCGCGGCGACACCGAAGAGCTGGGGGACGAGGAGCTCGGCCAGGAAGGCGCCGAAGGGCCCGATGAAGTTCCGCGCCGCCGCTCCCTCGCCCGCCTTGAAGAAGGGCGAAGGATCGCCCGGGTTGAAGGTGGCGAGGCTGATGAGGAGCATGAGGGCGAGGGCGAACGCCGAAAGCCCCAGGAGCTCCGCCCCTCGTGTCGATCGTGTCGCCGCTGCTTCGCTGGGCATCTCTCCTTAGACCTCCATGACGACCGGGATGACCATGGGACGCCGTTGCACGCGCCGCTTGAAGAAGCGCCGGAGCTCCGACCGCACGCGCTCGCGCGTGAGGTCGCTGTCGAGCCGCTCCTCGCGGGGGCGGCCTTCCATCGCGTCGGCCAGGGCCTGCTCCGCCTCGGCGAGGATTGCCTCGCCCTCGGGCGCGGAGACGACGCCGCGGGTCACGATCTCCGGCGCCGACTCGAGCCGGCCCGTCTCGCGGTCGACCACCACGATCGGGACCACGATCCCCTCGGCCGAGAGGTGGCGGCGATCCCGCACCACGACGTCCTCGACCTCAGACGTGCTCCCGCGGTCGAGGAGCACCCGGCCCGCGTGCACCCTCGCTTCGCGGCGGGCGCCGTCAGGGCGGAAGGCGAGCACGTCGCCGTCCTCCACGACGAGGACGCGCTCCGGGGGGACGCCGGCGCGGGCGGCGAGGCGCGCGTGCTGGGCGAGCATCCGGAACTCGCCGTGGACGGGAACGAGGTACTCCGGACGCACCCGCTGCAGCAGCTCGACGAGGTCGTCCTGACTGCCGTGGCCGGAGACGTGGACGTGCGCGACCCCGGGGTGCACGACGTCCGCACTGCGCCGGTAGAGGTTGCTGATGAGCCGCGACACCGCGCGCTCGTTGCCGGGAACGGCGCGGGCGGAGAGCACGACCGTGTCGCCGGGACCGGTGGCGAGGTCGTGGTGCTCGCC
>JBKPBQ010000254.1:0-8324 GCA_046726955.1 Acidobacteriota bacterium | reverse complement strand
GTGGTACGTGTTGGCGAGGATGATCTCCGCCCCGAGCTCGTCGAGGTCGCGGTGGCGCACCGCCTTCACCGCTCCCGCCGTCCCCACGGGCATGAAGGCCGGCGTCTCGACGACGCCGTGCGCTGTCGTGAGCAGGCCCGCGCGGGCGCGGCCGTCTCGCGCCACGACCTCGAACGAGAGCGCGCTCATGGCGAGCGGAGTATAGCCGCGGGGGCGCACCCTGCTAGACTGGCCGTGCCATGGCGAAGCGGCTCACGGTCGCGCTCCTCTTCGGCGGGCGGTCGGGCGAGCACGAGGTGAGCCTGCGCTCCGCGGCTTCGGTGGCGCAGGCGCTCCTGAAGACGCACGACGTCCGGCCGGTGCTCATCGACAAGTCGGGGCGCTGGCTGCTGCAGGCGGACGTCGAGCCGCAGCCGTCGGGGGGAACGCCCGTCTCCCTCGCGCCGATGCCGGACGACAAGGGCCGGCTCCGCCGCCTCCCCGACGGAGCGGAGATCGCGCGGCCCGACGTCTACTTCCCGATGCTCCACGGTACCTTTGGCGAGGACGGAACGATCCAGGGACTCTTCGAGCTCGCCTCCGTCCCCTACGTGGGCGCGGGCGTCGCCGCTTCCGCGGCGGCGATGGACAAGGAGATCATGAAGGCCCTGTTCGCCCACGCGGGCCTTCCCCAGGGGCCGTGGCGCGTGCTGCGCGGACGCGACGCGCAGGCGGAAGCGGATCTCCTCCGCGATCTCGGCCTTCCGCTCTTCGTCAAGCCCGCGAACCTCGGCTCCAGCGTCGCCGTGAGCAAGGTCAAGGCCGCGGGCGACCTCGGCCCCGCGCTCGAGGCCGCGTTCGCGTACGACGCGAAGGTGATCCTCGAGAAGGGCATCGACGCGCGCGAGCTCGAGGTCTCGGTCATGGGCAACGACCGGCCGGAGGCGTCGCTCCCCGGCGAGATCATCCCCGACCGTGAGTTCTACGACTACGACTCGAAGTACTCCGCGGAGAGCCGGACCGAGCTCGTGCTCCCCGCCCGCCTCGACGCCGCGCTCACCGCCGAGATCCGCGACCTTGCGGTGGGCGCGTTCCGTGCGGTCACTGCGCGCGGCTACGCGCGCGTCGACTTCTTCCTGGAGAAGGCGACGGGCCGGCTGCTCGTGAACGAGATCAACACCATCCCCGGCTTCACGTCGATCAGCATGTTCCCGAAGCTCTGGGAGCTGAGCGGCGTCTCGTATCCCGACCTCCTCGCGCGGCTCGTCGCGCTCGCGCTCGAGCACCACGAGACGCGGCGGCGGCTCCGCACCGACTACGGCGGCTCCGGCCGCTGAACTATTACAAATAGTATAGAAGAATGCCTAACGCTCGGCGGAGCGGCCACGAAACGGCCGCGTCCCCGGAAGCCTCGACGGATGAGCGGGTTTGGCTGTGGACATCGCGAATCGCCGCGACTGGCGCGGTCGAAACGCATTTTCGCGACTCTTCCACAGGCTAACCCTCGACTGCTAAAGGGCATGAGCGAAAAAAGCGCTTGACAACCCCCAAACGCGTCCCTACCCTACCGCTAGTATGTCAAGCCTCCTGTCACCCGAGATGTTGGAAGCGGGCCAGGAAGACACCCGTTGTGGTCCGAAAGGGGGGATCCGAAGAATGGCCGCCAAGAAGAAGGCTTCCAAGAAGAAGTCGAAGAAGCGCTAGTTCTCACTTCCGTGAGCTTCTGGCGCCATAGCCGGACGGCTCACTCCTAAGGACCTGAGAGGAGGGATCAAAAAGAATGGCTGCCAAGAAGAAGGCGAAGAAGAAGGCGAAGAAGAAGTAAGGCCTTCCGTCGGCCACGTTTCGGATGGGGGTGAGCGATCACCCCCTTTTGATTTTGTGCGCGTCGTTCAAGGCGAGTGGAGCACGTGCTCTTCGATCGCGACTGCGACGCCGTCCTCGTCGTTCGTGGGGAGGACGGGCAGGCCCAGCTTCAGCATCTCCGGATCCGCGTTGCCCATGACGAGGCCGAGCCCCGCGCGCTCGAGCATTTCGTGGTCGTTCCAGTTGTCGCCGATGGCGAGCGTCTCCGCCGCCGTCACCCCCCAGCGCTCCTGCAGGAAGGCGAGGGCCGCCGCCTTGCTCACGCTCCGCTCGAGAACGTCGAGGATGCCGACGCCGCTCTGCGGGTAGACCGTGCGCTCCACGCGCGCGCAGTCGGCGAGCTCCGCGGCGAGCCGGGGGGCGATCGAGTCGATCTCCTCGCGCGGGCCGCCGAACATCACCTGCACGACGTCGCCGCCGCCCGCGGCACCGTCGATGTCCTCGACCACCTGCACGTCGCGGCGCGAGCGCTCCAGGTAGTAGCCGACGAGCCGGCTCGCGAGCGTCCTCTCCTCGCAGAGCAGGCGGCCCTCGCCCCGAGCTCCGCAGTGGAGGACGCCCTCGAGGCCGGAGGCGCGGCCCACGGTGAGCGCCCGCCGTGCCGCCTTCGCCGGCAGGAGACGCGAGCGTACGAGCTCGCCCTTCTCCACGACGAGGGCACCGTTGTGCAGGACGAGCGGCACGTCGCCGCCGAGGTCCTCCGCGACCGTGCGCGCCGAGGGATAGCGGCGGCCCGTGACGAGCACGAGGCGGACGCCCGCCGCCCGCGCCGCGTCGAGGGCACGGCGCGTGCGCGGGGAGAGGACCTTGTCGGAGCGAAGGAGAGTGCCGTCGATGTCGAGGGCGAGGAGGGCGAACCTCACGGCCCCGTCCAGATCTCCACCCTGTCGATCACGTCGCCGGGTGCGATCTTGTCCACGATCTCCATGCCCGACACCACCGTCCCGAACAGCGGGTAGCTGCCGTCGAGGTGCGGCTGCGGGGAGAGCGTGATGAAGAACTGGCTGCCCCCGGTGTCCTTACCCGAGAGCGCTATCCCCACGGCGCCGCGGCCGTAGGGACGACCGGAGAGCTCGGAGCGCAGCATGTATCCGGGGCCGCCGTTGCCGTCGCCACGCGGGCAGCCGCCCTGGACGACGAAGTTCGGCTCGACGCGGTGGAACGTGAGCCCGTCGTAGAAGCCGCGGCGCGCGAGGTCGATGAAGGACGACGTCGTGAGCGGCGTCTCCACGACGTCGAGGAGGATCTCGATCTTGCCGGCGCGCGTGTGCAGGAACGCGCGCGGGCTGAAGAGCGGCACGCCGGGAATGGGATCGTAGGGAAGGAGCGCCAGCCGGTAGTCGAGCGGCGGCATTTCGGGCTCCGGGCCGGGGCGGGGCGGGTCCGTCTCGCCGAGGGTCGCGAGGAGCCGCGTGGCCTTGTCGCGCACGACGCGAGCGGAGTCGCTCTTCGCGGCTTCGAGGAGCGTCTCCTTCGCCGCGGGATCCGGCTGCGCGGCCAGGGCCTCCAGGGCGGCCACGCGAGCGTCGATCTCCGTGTCGCCGAGGCCGCGCTTGTAGGCGGCGGCGAGAGCGGCCGTCTGGCCGGCGGCCTTCTGCGCGCGGAGCCCTTCGGCGGCGGCGGCGCGCACGGCGAAGTCGGGATGCTCGAGGTGGCGCTTCAGCGTGTCCACGGAGTCCGCGCCCCGCGCCTTGCGCAGCGCCTCCAGCACCGCGGGCAGGACGCGCGGGTCTTCGTCCTTCAGGAGGTTGAAGAGGATCCCCAGGCTCGTCTCGTCGCCCAGCTCGCCGAGCGTCGTGGCCAGCGAGGAGCGCACGAACCAGACGGGATCCATGTCCATGCCGGAGAGCACGAGCAGGAAGTTCTCGCGATCGGTACGGGCGAGGGCGCCGAGCGCGGCCGCGCGGATCCAGGGCTCGCGGCTGCCCACGAGGGAGACGATGCGGGGCCGCAGCGTGCGGTCCCCGGGGAGGGCGGCGAGCGTCCGCAGGGCCTCGCGCTTCACGACCGAGCTCGGCGAGTCGAGAACCGAGGCGGCGGCCGGCACTCCCCGGGCGTCGCCCAGCGCGCCCAGCGCGCGAAGGGCCGCCACCACCACCGTCTCGTTGCGGTCGCGCACAAGGGGAGCCACGGCGGCGAACGCGCTCGCGTCCTTGAGCGCGCCGAGCCCCCGCGCGGCCAGCGCGCGCGACAGCGGATCGTTGGAAGCGGCGGCGGCGAGGAGCACGGGTTTCAGGCTCGGGCTCTCCAGCCGCATCGCCACCCACGTCGCCGCCCACCAGTCGAAGCGCGACTTGTCGCGGTCGACGAGCGCGAGCTCGGCGGAGCGTGCGTCCTTGAGCCGGCCCAGGGCCACGAGGGCGAGGCGCAGCTCCACCCAGGGGTCGTCGATGCTGCCCGGGTTGTCCCCGCGCACGGTCACGAGCGGCGCACCCTTCGGCATGGCCGCGAGCACGAAGCGCGCGAGCTCGGGCCCCGCCCGCACGTCCCCGATCCGGCCCAGCGCCTCCGCCGAGCGCCCGCGCACGACGGGATCGGAGTCGGTGAGCGCCGCGGCGAGGCGGTCCACCGCGCTCGCATCCCCGACGAGGCCCAGCGCGAACGCGGCCATCTGCCGGATGAGCGGCTCCTGGTCGTTCATGAGGTCGATCAGGGTGGGGACGACCGAGGGATCGCCGATGCGGCCGGCGGCGAGGGCGGCGCGCCGGCGCACGCCGCGGTCGGGATCGCGCAGCAGCCGGTCGAGCTCGCCGCTTCCCACGGACCGCGAGTCCTCGAGGGCGAGCACGCGCACCAGCTTCTCCATGCGGCTGGGGACGCGGGGAGGCGGCGGCTTGGGAGCCGCGCGGAGCACGGGGGCGAGTGCCATGAGGAGCACGGCGGCACGAAGGGCGCAACGAATCCGGGAAGCCGCCATGGGAAGGTCGATTATATCGGTCAGGCCACGGCCACGAGATCGGCCTCCTCCGCGAGCCCGAGCCGGGAGGCCGCCGCGCGGATGCGCTCGCGCGCCCCTTTCTGGCCGACCGCCGCGAGGTGCAGCGGCCCTCGAAATCCTGCCGCGTCGGCCACGCTCACGACGGGCGCGCCCGCGACCGCCTTCCCGATCTTCCGGGGATCGACCTCCACGAAGGCCGCGACGCGGCGGCCCGTGCCCCGGAGCGCTCGCGCCCACGACCGGCCCACGCGTCCCGCCCCCCAGAGCACGACCTCGCGTCCGCCGGCGAGCGGACCTCGGAGGAGCGCCTCGAGCTTGACGGCCTGGAAGCTCGCGGGCGAGTAGCGCGCGTCGGTGCGGGTGAGCCGACTCGGTGAATCGCGCCAGACGAGTAGAGTTTCCTCGAGCTTCGCGAAGCGCAGCCCGTCGTCGAAGGCGCGCAGCCAGAGGTCGTAGTCCTCGGGGCCCGCGAAATCGCGGTAGCCGCCGAGGGCGCGCAGGCTTTCCGTGCGCATCATGACGCTCGGGTGGACGAGGGGCGACTCCACGAAGCGGTCGCGCGCGATCGCCTCGTGATCGAGAAGGGTGTTCTGCCAGTCCACGTAGGCCTGGAGGCCTTCGCTCCGGGCCCCCTCGAGGCGAACGCGGCTGCCGAGCACGTGCGTCGAGCGATCCGCGTCGAGACGGGCCTTCTGGAGGGCGAGGCGGCCGGGGAACGAAACGTCGTCGGCGTCCATCCGGGCGACGAGGGGCGCGAGGGCGGCGGCGGAGGCCGTGTTCAGGGCGGACACGAGGCCGCGATGCGGCCCGAAGAGCGCTCGCACGCGGGGATCCGCTCGCGCGCGGTCCCCGAGCAGCTCTGCGCTGCCGTCCACCGAGCCGTCGTCCACTGCCACCACCTCGTGGTCGACCAGAGTCTGCGCGGCCAGCGAGTCGAGACACGCGCCCAGAGTCTCCCGCGCGTTGCGCACGGGGAGGAGTACGGTGACCGCCGGCGCGCTCACGCCTGCGTGTGCACGAACTCGCGGGCGGCGCGCAGCGCCATCTCGGGCGAAGGCCCTTCCACGACGTAGAAGGGACCGGCGACACCCGGCCGCCAGCCGTCGCGGGGACCGCGCCGGATCTCCACCAGCCAGCCCGCCTCGTAGGCCACGGGCTCGACGATCTCGTAGATCCACGCGCGCGAGCGCACGGTGGCGTGGATCCCCGCCGCCGCCCCTTCGCGCGTGATGTGGGCGAGGCTCATGACCGCGTTGGCCACCGTGAGCTCGAGCGCGAGCTGGCTCTCCGGAGGCACGAAGAGGAACTCGATGCCGTAGCCGAGGTAGGGCCAGCCCACCTCGCCCGCGTCCCTCACCACGCGGCCGAGCGCGCGCACGCGGCCTCCCTTGTCCGGCAGCTGCAGCTCGAGGTCGAGGTCGGGCCCGTCGGTGAGCCGCACCGGGCTCGCGAGCAGCATCCCGTTGACGCTCAGGTTGCGGGAGAGGCCGTAAAAGTGCCCGGTCTCCTCGGTGCGCGGCGTGCCCACGACCTGCCCGAAGACGGGGACGCGCGCGTCCACGCGCCGAGGCACGGCCAGGAGCTTGGCGATCCAGCCCTCGAGCTCCGTGCGGTCGAGCGGGCGGCGCAGCACGGCGTTGGCCCCCACCGTCCGGAGGTCCTCCTCGAATCCTTCCCGCTCGTCCGCGGGGACGAGGGCGAGGATCGACACGCGGCGCGTGGACGGCAGCGACCGGATGCGCCGGATCGCCTCCGCGACGTCGACGTCCTGGAGGTACGTCCCCAGGATCACGAGGCGGCTCGACTCGCGGGCGAGGCCGTCCAGCAGCTCGCGGGCCGAGGCCTTCTCCTCGAGCACGGCGCGGTCGCGCTGGAGCACGGGAGCTTCGAGGAACAGGGTGCGGCTGTCGACCCCGGCCACGAGGATGGGGGCGGCCATCGCGGGTCCCGGGGGACTCAGCTGACCACCCGGTACGAGCTGCGGCGGAAGCGGAAGGCGCGCTGGAAGGTGTCGGGAAGGATGGTCTTGAGGCCGAGGAGCGAGGGCACGCGGTCGTAGTAGAGGGCGATCCTGGCGTCCTTGCGTCCCCCGCGCGAGACGTCCTTGACGATGAACCCGTAGCGTCCGACGCGCAGCGTCGATCCGGGGACGAGCTCCTTGCGCTCGGCGTCCCGGCCGTAGCTCAAGAGCTGGACGCGCGGCTCGGTGAGCTTCTTCCGCAGCGGGTCGTTGCTCAGCAGGTGGACCTTGGCCCTCAGGAAGTCGACGGCGGACGTCCGCCGCCCCAGGCCGAGCAGCTTCTCCGCCTCGGGGCCGCTCATGTTCTTGGCCATGTAGTCGAGGTTGAGGGCGAAGATCTTTTCCTCCTTGCTGCCTTCGTCCGAGAGCTGCTCGAGCTTGCGCTTGAGGTCCTCGAGTCCGAGGGGAAGCAGCGCGAGGCCAGCGGCGTCGAGGCCGTTCGTCTCGAGCCCCGCCCCCGAGAGGTCGAGCGCCGCCTGCTGGTAGGTCAGGCTCGCGGAGGCGCTCTTGGGATCGGAGACGAGGCTCAGGCCGGACGCCCCCCAGCCTCCTTCCTCCACCTTGTGCAGCTTGTCCACCGCGAGGTGCGCGGGCTGGCCGAGCGACAACTCGACGATCTCGAGGTCGCCCGGCCCCGGGAACGACCGCACGAGCAGCCCCAGCAGCAGCACGAGGAAGAGCACGAGGGGGAGGATCAGGAAGAAGAAGAAGCGCAGCTCCACCGCCGGCTGCGAGGGCGCGGCGATGCGCTTGACCGCGGGCTCGATCTTCTTCAAGCCCTCGTGCGGCTCCACGCGGTAGACGAACTTCTTCAGGAGCATCCCGTCGTCGCCGAAGAACGAGGCGAGGGACTGGGCCATGGGGGTGGCCTTGGCTCCGTTGGCGGCCCGCACCATGTCCAGCACGAGGCCGGGAGCCTGCTCGAGGTCCCCGGGCCGCACGCCGTCCTTGGGGGGATTGCCGACGAGGATCACGTAGAGCGGAACCTTGATCTCCCCGATGAGCTTGAGCGTCTTCTCGATCGAGAAGGCTTTGAGGTCGGCCCCCGGCGGCACCGCCATGTCCTCCCAGTCGGCGGCGGCGGGATCGGAGATTGCGTCGGTGAGGAGGATGAGCCGGAAGTCCGTTCCCGGCGGGTAGGTGTTCCGGATGTCGTTCGCCCTCTGGAACGCGAAGTAGAAGTCCGTCCACTGCCCGTTGTTCCGGTACTTCGAGACGTCGTCGACGAAGATCTCCTTGCGGCCGCCGAAGAGGACCAGGGGGAGGACGAGGAAGAACAGGAAGCGCAGCTCCACTCCGGAGCGGGAGGGGGCGGCGATCCGCTTCACCGCGGGCTCGATCTTCTTCAGTCCCTCGTGGGGCTCGACGCGGTAGACGAACTTCTTCAGGAGCATTCCGTCGTCCCCGAAGAACGAGGCCAGGGACTGGGCCATGGGCGCGGCCTTCGCCCCGTTCGCGGCGCGCACGAGGTCGAGCACGAAGCCGGGCGCCTGCTCCAGGTCTCCCGGCCGCACGCCTTCC
>JBKPBQ010000253.1:0-8366 GCA_046726955.1 Acidobacteriota bacterium | reverse complement strand
ACCAGGAGCAGTACACGGCCGCGCGCAACGACGCCAACACCCAGATCCGCGTTCCCGGGAAGCTCGGCGCCGACACCGACTGCGGGCGCACGCTCATCCTCCTCGGCAAGCCCGACGACGTCCGCAAGTCGTCCGGCGGGGACACGGGGGCGCGCGGACCGGAGACCTGGCTCTACAAGGACCGCCCCAACCAGACCTTCACCGGCGGCAAGGCGGAGATGCAGTTCGACGCGGACTGCACGGGGCCCGCCGGCTTCAACGACACGCTCAACCGCGTGGCCGAGGGGAAGATCGCCCAGCCGAACATCAACTACCGCTTCGGGCCGGACAAGCACCTCGTGAAGCTCGCCGACCAGCTGCCCAAGCCTTCGCCGGCGCAGGCGCTCCTCAAGACGCCGCGGCAGGACTTCCCGCTGGAAGCCCAGGCCGCGTTCCTCAAGGTCCAGGACGGGGGCACCGCGCTCCTCGGCCTCGTGAAGGGCGATGCGAGCGGGCTCACGGTGGCCGACGCGGGCGGCAAGAAGACCGTCCGGGTGGTGGTGGCGGCGCAGGCCGTCAACGAGGACGGCAAGGTCTCCGCCTTCGCGGAGCAGCCGGTGAACGCCGAGGTGACGGACGGCTCGTTCCTGGCCTCCTATCGAATGCAGCTCAAGCCCGGGAAGTACAAGGTCGAGGCGGGCGCGCTGGACGAGAAGAACGGCAAGGGCTCGCTCGCCACCGTTCCCGTGGACGTCCCCGACTTCAGCCGGGGTGAGCTGTCGGCGACGCTCATCATCCTCAGGAACGTCGAGGACATCCCGGAGGGGGCGAAGCCCGACGAGCAGCACCCCTTCGCTTCGTTCGAGCTCGGGCGGGCGCGGCTCATCCCCTACTTCGGCCAGACGCTGAGCAAGAAGGACTCTCCCGCGTTCTTCTACCAGTACTACGACGCGCAGGTGGACCCCGCCACGGGCAAGGCGTCGGGCACGGCGGCGCTGTCCGTGCTGAAGGACGGGAAGACGGCGGTGGCCAAGGCGGAGCCCCAGGCCTTCGAGAGCGCCGTGGGCGGCAACGTGGTCGGACCCGTTCCCCTCGAGAAGTACGAGCCGGGGAAGTACGTCGTGCAGATCCGCATCACCGACAAGGTCGCGAACAAGGACCGCACGATCGAGGTGCCGTTCGAGCTGAAGCCGTAGAGCCCCTGGTCCGCAGAAGCGTCAGGAGCGGGTGATGAACAAAGCGGAATTGATCGTCCGCGTGGCCAGGGACGCGGGCCTCACCAAGGCGGACGCGGGCCGCGCCATCGACGCCTTCCTCGAGAACGTGGGCAAGACCCTCAAGAGGGGCGAGAAGGTCACGATCGTGGGCTTCGGCAGCTTCGGGGTGGGGCGGCGGCGGGCCCGCGACGGGCGCGACCCGCGGACGGGCGCGCTCATCCGCATCGCCGCCCGGCGCGTCCCGAAGTTCTCCCCCGGAAAAGAGCTGCGGGAGCTGGTGACGTAACGTCGTAACGAAGTCGTGTCCGGCCCGGGGGCGCGCGGCACTCGCTCGCGCGCTCCGGCCTGAGCGAGCCCGGCGCAAGAGGCGCCGCGCTCGCTATCGGCATTCACCGTACAGTCGCGCGCTACAGCGAGGCGCGCGCGCCCTCTGTCACACGACTTCCCGGTGAAGTGCTAAGGCCTCAGGCGGCTTTCTTGACGGCCGCGCCGCACTTCAGGACTTCGAGCGCCTTGTCGAGGATCGGGTCGCCCGCCGGCGCATCGTTGTCGCCCGAGTCGTCGGGAATGCTCCGGGCCACGGGAACCGTGGGCTCGACGCCGCGCCCGTGGATCAGGTTTCCCTTGGGCGAGGAGTAGCGAGCCACGGTGAGGACGAGCCCCCCCTCGGGAAGGGGCACGGCCTTCTGGATGCCCGCTCGCCCGAAGGTGCGCTCGCCGACCAGCGAGGCCCGGCCCGCGTCGAGAAGGGCCGCGGCCACGATCTCCGCCGCTCCCGCGCTGCCCGTGTCCACGAGGACCGCGAGCGGACCGTCCCACGCCGACCGCGCGGGGTCGGCGCTCAACACCTGCTCCGCGTACTTCGTTCCCGCGAGCTTGGCGACTACCCCGCCCTTCAGGAAGAGCTCCGCGACCTTCGCCCCTTCCGCGGGCGCGCCGAAGGCGGCGTCGCGCAAGTCCAGCACGAGGCTCTTCGCCCCTCCGCGCTTCAGCGTCTCGACGTCGCTCCGAACCTCATCCGAAACCTTGGGCGAGAACTCGGGGACCTTCAGGTAGCCCGTCCCGTCCTCGAGCACGCGCGCCGAGGGCGCCGCGGGAGTGAGACGTTCCCGCACCACCGAGACCTCGAAGGGATCCTGGCCCGCGCGCAGGATCGCGAGCTTGACCACCGATCCGGGCGCGCCGCGCAGAAGCCGCTGACCAGTCGTGGCCTGGAGCGCCCGCGAGTGTCGCCCGTCGATACTCTTCAGGATGTCGCCCGTGCGCAGCCCCGCCTTCTCCGCGGGCGAGCCCGCCCGTGCGGCCACCACCATCAGGAACGTGAAGCGGCGAGTGAGGACGACGCCGATGTCGGCGTCCATCTCGTGCGGCGGCTGCTGGTAGAGGCGGAACTCCTCGGCGTCGAGGTAGCCGCTGTCGCCGTCGAGGGCGTCGCCGAGGCCGAGCCGCGCCCCCGCCATCGCCCGGTCGAGGTTCACGGGCTCCACGTACGACTCGAGCACGAGCCGGACGACCTCGTTGAAGATCGCGAGCTGCCCGTAGCTCGTGTCCCCGAGGACGCGGCCGAGGAGCGACCCGAGGGCGACGTAGGCGATGAGGGCGGTGGAGAGGAGGGCGACGACGAGACGGCTGCGCGGACTCATGAAGTCAGTATAGCAGCCGGCCGGATCCTATTTCTTCAGCCAGTCCGCGGGATCCTCGGGCCGGCCCTGGAAGCGCATCTCGAAGTAGAGCCCGGGACCCTCGACGCTCGTCGCGCCCACCGTGCCCAGCACGTCGCCGGCGGCGAGCTTCTGGCCGACGGCAACCGTCGCCTCCGAGAGATGGGCGTAGAGCGAGTGGTGCTTGCCTCCGTGGTCGAGCACGACCATGAGGCCGTAGCCGCGGAACCGGTCCGCGAACACGACCGTGCCCTCGTAGACCGCGCGCACGGGGCCGTCCTGGGCCGCCTCGATCTCGACGCCGTTCTGCACGGTGTAGGTGTCGAAGCGCGGGTGCTTGTGCCGGCCGAAGCCGGAGCGGATCTTTCCGTCGGTCGGCCACGGGAGCTGGCCGCGGAAGACGGAGACGGGCACCGACACGTCGCCCTCGGCGAGGCCGTCGAAGAGCCGGCGGAGCTGCGTCTCCGCGTTCTCCAGCTCCTCGACGTAGGCCGCGTGCGTCTCCTTCTTCTCGACGATGGCGGTCAGAAGCTCCGTCTTCTTCTGGCGCTGGGCCTCGAGGCTGCGGCGCGTGGTCTCGAGCTGAGAGCGGAGCGCCGTGGCTTCGCGCGTCCTGCGCTCGAGCTCCTCGCGCGTCTCCGCGAGCTCATGCAGGTCCCGCCGGAATCCCGCCATCCGCTCGTTGTCTCGGCGGGCGAGCGCGCTCACGAAGCGGTAGCCGCGGAAGAAGTCGGAGGGCCGGTCCACGGAGAGCAGGAGGCGGAGGTAGCTCAGCTCGCCGAGCTTGTAGAGCGCGCGGGCATGGGCGGCGAGCTGCGGACGCGTGGCTTCGATGCTCGCCTCCAGCTCCTTCGCCCGCTTGCCGGTGGCCTCGAGCTGGACCTGGTTCCTCTGGAGCTCGAGCTGCGTCTCCCGCAGCTCCGCGGTGCGCAGACGCACGAGCACGTCTAGCTCCTCGACCTCGCCGAGCAGGCTCTTCTCCTCGCCGCGCAGCCGCTTCAGCTCGCGCTCGAGGACCTGCCTCCTCTCCTGGACGCGGCGGAGGCGGTCGTCCATCCCCGGGGACGGCGTCGCCTCCGTCCCCGCGGAGGGGCTCGCGCTCGGAGAGGGCGAGGGCGTCGCGGCGGCGAGGAAGAGGGCGAGGAGCGCGCTCATCCCCGTCTGGTCACAGGACGGGCTTGCCGTCCAGGTCGCCCGGCAGCGGCACGTCGAGCAGCTTCAGGATCGTGGGCGCGAGGTCCATGATGTGCGGGTCGTCCCGCGTGATCTTGCGGTTCGAGAAGAAGACCCCGCCGCTGATCTCGGTGGCGGTCGCGCAGTGGTCGCCGCTCCACTTCTTGTTGTTGTTCTCGACGACGCCGCGCCGGATCGTGCCCAGCGTGTCCTGCCAGCCCACGCGGTAGCCATCGTTGAAGCCCACCTGCAGGTCGGGCGCCTCCTTGATGTACTCGCCGCTGTAGATATCGTCGCGCCGGTAGATCGCCCGGAAGACCTTCTCCTTCGTGTCCGGGTCCACGAGCTCCACGAGCTTGCCCGCCACCTCGTCCTGCAGCGCCTTGTACTCGGCGCCCGCGGAGACGATGCCCTTCGACTCCCGCCCCCTCAGGTTGAAGTAGATCTGCCCGAGGCCCACCGCGTAGACGCGCGTCTTCGTCCAGTCGACGCCCTCCCAGAACTTGCCGCGCCCGAAGAGGTCCTGCAGCGTCTTCTCCTGGCTCTGGCCGTGGAAGGTCATGTAGCCGTTCTGGACGAGCCAGGTGTTGAGGTTCACCTCGCGGCGGAAGGAGTGGAAGCCGTGGTCGGACATCACCATGAACACCGCGTCGCCCGGCACCTTTGCGCGCAGCCGTCCCACGAGGTCGTCGGCGCGGCGGTAGACCTTCTCGATCGCGTCGCCGTACTTGTCGGCGAGCTCCTTGTCGTACATCGGGTGCTTGGGGTCGATGAGGCGCCACATCATGTGGGACACCCGATCCGTCGTCTCGATCGCGGCCACGAAGAGGTCCCAGTCGTCCTGCTTGAGCCGCTCGAAAATGATCCGCTCGCGGTCGTCCATCGCCTTGTCGGAGTCGTAGAGGAACTCGGCCTCGCCGAGCCGGCCCTCGTTGAGCGGCTTGTCTGCGGACTCCGCCCAGCCCAGCGTCCGGTAGAGGCCGAGCGACTTCGCGAGGTCCGCGGAGAAGCCGTCCGGCTTCGAGATCGGGATCGGGGGCTGGCGCGGGTCCATGTTCACGGGCGACGCGTAGATCCGCAGCTCGCGGTCGGCGTCCATCAGGTGGAACTGCGTCATCCCGTGGACGCGGATGAGCACGTTGACCTTGAACGTCAGCGGCACCCACGGGCTCCAGTCGCCGGTCTTGAGCTTGACCGTCTGGCCCTGGACGTCGATCGAGGCCTCGCCCGAGCCCTCCTTCCAGCGCACGGTCATGGGGATGTTGATGTCCTTGCCCGTCGCGAGCTCGTCGAGGCGCGCCGTCTCCTTGTCCGTGAGGCCGCCCGCGGTCTTCCTCTTCTTGAGCTCGGCCTCCTCCTGCTTGAGGATCGGGTTCTCGGGGCCCTTGAGCACCGTGCTCGCGACGCCGTCCTCGGGGAGCAGGCGCTTCAGGAAGCCGCCGAACTCCGTGTTGCCCTCCTCGAACGACGAGAGGTCGGTCGCCCAGTAGTAGAACGTCCCGAGCGTGCCGCGGACGTCGGGGAGCGGCAGGCCGCCGAGCATCTGGCCGTGGGCGAGGTCCTCGGGCGGGAACGTCACGGGCACCGTGAGGACGACGGACTTCACACCGTCGTTCGCCGCGTGCACCCAGAAGGACGTCCCGCCGCGCGTCGAGACGATCTTCGGCCGCTTCTTCGGGAAGAACCCCCACAGGAACTCGGGCGGCTCGCGCCGGATCATGTTGAAGTCCGGCAGGTACGTGTCGAAGTCGCGGCGCAGGAAGTCGTAGATCGAGTGCTTGCCCGGGTTGGCGCCGGTGGCGAAGCTCGCCCACGCGGTGGGGGACTCCGAAGGCTGCGTGGTGTTCAGCGTGCGGAAGGTCCCTTCTTCCGACAGCTTCCTGAGGTTCGGGAGCTTCCCCTCGTCCATCCACTTGCGGGCGAGCGTCGGGTCCATGCCGTCGAAGCCGATGACGAAGACGCGTTGCTTGGTCCGGCGCGGCGGCTTGCCTCCCGTCGTCCTCGACGAGCACTGAACGAGGGGGAGGGCGACGGCCAGACCGAGCAGGAAGACGATGGAGCGGCGCGCCGAGGCACTGAGCATCGAGCGATTCTAGCCGAGGGTCCTGTGGAGGGGGTAAGGGCGATCTCGCTACTCCAACACTCTTCCTCTCGTCTCCGGTAAGGCGAGCGCGAGCAGGGCCGCCGCGAAGAACGCCCCCGCCTGGAGCAAGAACGCGGAGCCGAGACCGTAGGTGTTGGCGATCGCGCCGACGACGAACGGAGCGGCGGCGGAGAGCCCCCGGCCGATGTTGTAGCTGACACCCATCGCGGTGGCGCGGACCTCGGTCGGGAAGAGCTCGGCGGTGAGCGCGCTGAAGCCCGAGAAGTAACCCGTCCCGAAGAAGGCGACCAAGGGTCCGAGGACGAGCAACCAGACGGGGTTCGCGGCAAGACCGTAGAGGGGAACGAGCGCGGCCGCGACCAGGAGGTAAGTGACGTAGCTCCGGCGCCGCCCGAAGGCGTCCGCGGCGAAGCCGAAGAGGACGTACCCGAGCCACTTGCCGATGCCCATGACGACGAGCCAGGTGGTCGTGGCGGAAAGGTCGAGCCCTCGGCCGCCTTGCGCGACAGGCAGCGCGAGATAGGCCGGGATCCACGTGAAGAGTCCCCAGTAGCCGAACATGCTGAGGGCATTCATCGCGGTGGCGAGCAGGCCGTTCCTCCTGATGTCGGGGCGGAGCAGCACGCGGAGGGAAGCGTCTTTCCGTTCTCTCTTCTCCAGCCAGACCTCGGACTCCGGCACCTCGCGGCGGATCCAGAAGACGAGCAGGGCGGGAAGGATCCCCACGAAGAAGACCGTCCGCCAACCGAAGCGGGGAAGGACGACGCCCACGACGGCGGCCGCCACGATCTCGCCGATGGCCCAGCTCGACTGCATGAGGCCCAGCGCCTTGCCCCGGTGCTCGGGGCGCCAGGTCTCGGCGATGAGCGCGGCCCCTGTCGCCCATTCGCCGCCCATACCGAGGCCGAGCAGGAACCGGAAGGCGGCGAGCTCGACCACGGTATTCGAGAGGCCGCAGGCGCCGCTCGCGAGCGAGTAGACGAGGATCGACAGCATGAGGGCGCGGGCGCGGCCCACGCGGTCGGCCAAGAAGCCGAAGAGGAGCCCGCCCACGGCCGAGGCGAGGAGCGTCAGCGAGTTCAGGAGGCCGCCCGTCTTCTTGTCCATCCCCAGGTCGGCCATGAGGTGGGCGAGGACGAGCGAGTAGAGCATCACGTCCATCGCGTCGAGCATCCAGCCGAGTCCGCCCGCGACGAGCGAGCGGCGCTCGGCGAGCGTCACGTGCGCGGGCCACTCGAGGCCGAAAACGCGGCGGGTGGCGCCGGCCTCTGCCGCCGGGGAGGAGGCGGACACGCCGGGATACTAACCCGCGGGGACCGCTTGGCCTTATCGTTGAGGCCCGTGACCGCCGGTGCGCGCCCGCGCTACGTCTTCTCCGAGTTCACGCTCTCGCCGGCGCGGAGGGTGCTGCTGCGGAGCCGCCACGAGGTCCCGCTCATCCCGCGCTACTTCGACCTGCTCGTCCTGCTCGTCGAGCGACGGAACCAGGCGGTGCACCGGCGCGAGATCATGGACGCGGTCTGGCGCGACGTGGTGGTGAGCGACGGCGCCTTGAGCCAGGCGGTGCGGACGCTGCGCCGCGCGCTCGGCGACGACCCCCGCGAGCCCGTCTTCATCCGCACGGTGTCCCGTCACGGCTACCGGTTCGTCTTCCCCGACGTCGTCGAGCAGCCGGACGGGGAGACGGTGGACCTCAGGGGCTCCGCTCCGGTTGCCCCCGCGCCCTCGGCGTCGTCGGGCGGGGAAGCCGACGCCTTCGCGTCCGCGCTCGACACGCTCACGGCGCCGGGGCCGCTCGAGGACGAGGAGCGGCGCGAAGCGGCGGAGACGCTCCACGCGCTGGGCACGGCCGAGGCGCTGGCCCGGCTCGACCACCGTCCCGGACAGGCGCGGGCGCGGGCGCTGCTGCGCGACACGCGCTGGGACGTCGCGGGCGCGGGGCCGGTGCCGCTCCGGGGCGAGCCCGATCTCGCGGCGACGCTTTTCTGGCTCGTCTGGCTGCGTCTACGGCGAACGGTCCGGGTCGCGGGCGAGCGCTGGGCCAGCGCCGCGGCGGGAGGAGCGGTGATGGGCCTTCTCGCCGGGATCGCGGGCGGTCTCGTGCTGCGCTTCGGGCCGGGCTCGCGCGCGTCCGACGGCGTGCCCGCCGCGCTCGGCCTCGTCGGCCTCGTCGTCGGGGGACTCGGCGCCGCCGGCGTCGGGGCCGGGCTCGCCGCCGCAGAGTCGCTCTTC
>JBKPBQ010000252.1:0-7760 GCA_046726955.1 Acidobacteriota bacterium | reverse complement strand
AAAGTCCAAGGGCCCGGTCATGACCATGGCGGACGAATTCTACAAGGTGGGCCCGGGCCCCTCGAGCTCCCACACCATCGGACCAATGCGGATCACTTACGACTTCTACCAGCGCTGCACGAAGCTGCCGGCGGCCCAGCTCGCGCAGGCGACGGGGATCAAGGTCCACCTCTACGGCAGCCTCAGCGCCACGGGGAAGGGGCACGGCACGGAGCGCGCCGCCCTCGCCGGGATCATCGGCAAGGAGCCGGCGACCGTCGAGCCGGAGTTCCTGGACAGCCTCGCCGCGAACCCGGCCCAGGTCTTCCCGGTCAAGCTGGGCGACAAGACCTTCAACGCGTCGCTGAAGGACATCATCTACGACGCGCCCAAGGGCGACTTCCCGCATCCCAACACGATGACGTGCAAGCTCGTGGCCGGGGACAAGGTGCTCCTGGAGCAGGAGTACTACTCGGTCGGCGGCGGGTTCATCGAGTGGAAGGGCTATACGCCCCCGAAGAAGGGCCAGCCGAAGTACCCCTACGCGACGATGAAGGAGCTGCAGGCCCACGCGGAGAAGAACAACCTGTCGATCGCGCAGGTCGTGATGGCGAACGAGGTGGCGGTCTCCGGCAAGAGCGAGGCGGAGGTGAACGCCTTCCTGGACAAGATCACGAACACCATGGTCAGCATCGTGAAATCAGGGCTCGCCGCTCCCACCACCACGCTCCCCGGTCCCATCAAGCTCAAGACCAAGGCCGGCGAGGTGTACAAGCGGGCCATGGACGACAAGTGGGAGAAGCAGCGCGGGGTGGGAGTGGTGGCGGCCTACGCGCTCGCCGGCTCCGAAGGCAACGCGCGCGGCCACCTCGTCATCACCGCGCCCACTGGCGGCTCGGCCGGGGTGATTCCCGCGATCGTGTACGCGCTCGGCGAGGGCGGCCGCAACCTGCCGCAGGAGAAGATCCGGAACGGGCTGCTCGCGGGGGCGGGCATCGGCTACCTCTGCAAGCACAACGCGACCCTCTCCGGGGCCGAGGGCGGATGCCAGGCCGAGATCGGCGTCGCCTCGGCAATGGGCGCGGCGCTCATCGCGCAGGCGCACGACCAGCCGAACCAGGTGATCGCCAACTCCGCGGAGTCGTCGCTCGAGCACCACCTCGGGATGACGTGCGACCCGGTCGCCGGCTTCGTGCAGGTGCCCTGCATCGAGCGCTGCGCGTTCGGCGCGGTCAAGGCGTGGACGGGCTTCATGATCGCGAGCAACGAGATCCCCGCCAACCGCCGGGTGGACTTCGACACGACGGTGGCGGCGATGGCGCTCACCGCCAAGGAGATGAACTCCAAGTACAAGGAGACCTCCGAAGGCGGGCTCGCCGTCTCGGTAACCCTCTGCTGACCGGCCCCGCAGAGACGTGAAGAACGGCGTCAAGGCGGCCGTCGTCGCGTGGCTGATCACGGCCGTGTACTACTTCTACCAGTACACGCTGCGCTCGGCGCCGGCCGTCATGATGCCGCAGCTGTCCGAGGCGTTCTCTCTTCCCGCCACGAGCATCGCTTCGCTCGTCGGTCTCTTCTACTGGGGTTACTCGCCGTTCAGCCTGGTCGCGGGCGCGGCCATGGACGGCCTGGGACCGCGCAAGGTGGTGCCGCTCGGAGCGGCGGCGGTGGGCGTGGGGGCGCTGCTCTTCGCCACCGGCAGCAGCGATGCCGCGAGCGTGGGCCGTCTCCTTCAGGGCGCGGGCGGCGTCTTCGCCCTCGTGGGCGCCGTCTACATCGCCACCAAGAGCTTCCCGGCCTCCATGGCCGCAACGCTCATCGGGGCCACACAGATGTTCGGCATGGCGGGAGGATCCGCCGGGCAGTTCGTGGTGGGACCGCTGATCGCCGCCGGCGTCTCCTGGAGCCGCTTCTGGACCGTCATGGGTGTCGTCGGCCTCGTCATCGCCGCTCTGCTCTTCGTCCTTCTGCCCGGGACGGAGAGGCCGAAGGAAGGTCGCGACTGGATCCAGGGCGCCGCGCGGGCCATGGGCGTCGTCTTCCGCAACCCGCAGTCGATCCTCTGCGGCCTCGTGGCCGGGCTCCTCTTCATTCCCACGACCATCTTCGACATGGTCTGGGGCGTCCGGTACCTCCAGGAGGGGCACGGGTACGAGTACGCGGAGGCGGTCCTGCGATCCGCGACGGTTCCTTTCGGCTGGATCATCGGCTGTCCTCTCCTCGGCTTTCTCTCGGACCGTCTCGGCCGGAGGAAGCCCGTGATCCTCGGGGGAGCGCTCGTCCTCCTCGTCTCGCTGGCCTGGATCCTGTACGGTCCCGCCGACATCTTCCCCCCGTACGTGCTCGGGCTCGTGGCCGGCGTCGCCTCGGGTGCGGCCATGCTGCCCTACACGGTGATCAAGGAAGCCAACCCTCCGGAGGTCAGCGGCACCGCCACGGGCGTCGTGAACTTCCTGAACTTCACGTTCAGCGCGCTGCTCGGCCCCGTGTTCGGCGGGCTGCTGCGGAAGGTCTCGGGAGGAGCGGGCCCGATGGGCCTCGAGCACTATCAGGCCGCGTTCGAGCCCCTCCTCTACGGCGTCGGCCTCGCCATCGGCCTCACATTTCTTCTGAAGGAGACGGGAACCGCCACGCGCCCCGCGCCGGTCGGCCTCCCGGAGAACGCATGACTACTCACACCGAGGCGCGCCGCCGCGCGCAGCTCCCGGCCGCGAGCTAGGAGTCCCGCCGTGGACGACTACGCGCTCGTTCTCAACGCAGGCTCGTCGAGCCTGAAGTTCAACGTGTACTGCCGGCCGGAGGCGGAGTCCTGGCGCCTCGAAGCGCGGGGCCAGATCGAGGGGATCGGGACTTTGCCCCGTCTCACGGCCAAGGACGGCGGAGGCCGGAAGCTCGCGGACGACACGCTGGACGCCGCGGTCAAGGACGGCCGGAAAGCGCTCGACGCGCTCGCGGCCTGGCTCCGCGCACGCTGGGGCGGCTCGCGCGTGCTCGGCGTCGGCCACCGCGTCGTCCACGGGGGAGCGCTCTTCGACGGCCCTACCGTCGTCACGCGGACGGTCCTCGCCGAGCTCCAGAAGCTCGTGCCGCTCGCTCCGCTCCACCAGCCCTACAACCTCGCCGCCATCGAGGCCGTCTACGAGCGTCTCCCGGATGTGCCCCAGGTGGCCTGCTTCGACACGAGCTTCCACCGCGGCCAGCCCGCCGTGGCCGAGCTCGTCCCCCTTCCCCGGGAGATCCGGGAGGGAGGAGTGCAACGCTACGGCTTCCACGGGCTGTCATACGAGTACATCGCCTCTGTCCTGCCCGATATGGCACCCGAGATCGCGCGGGGCCGCGTGATCGTGGCCCACCTGGGCAGCGGCGCCAGCGTCTGCGCGCTCCGCAACGGCCGGAGCGTCGACAGCAGCCTCGGCTTCACGGCGCTCGACGGGCTCTGCATGGGCACGCGGCCCGGCGGCCTCGACCCCGGTGTCGTCCTCTACCTCTTCCAGGGCCTCGGGCACTCCGCCAAGGAAGTCGAGGGGATCCTCTACAAGAAGTCCGGCCTCCTCGGCGTCTCGGGGACGAGCAACGACATGCGCGACCTGCTCGAGAGCGCCGAGCCGTCGGCCCGCCTCGCCGTGGACTACTTCGTCTACCAGGCGGCCAAGGAGATCGGAGCGATGGCCGCGGTGCTGCAGGGGATCGACGGGCTCGTCTTCACCGCGGGCATCGGGGAGAATTCGGCGGAGATCCGGCGCAGGATCGGCGAGGCCTGCGCGTGGCTCGGGATCGAGATCGACCCCGCGGCCAACGAGGCGAAGGGTCCGCGGATCTCCACGAAGGGAAGCAGGGTCTCGGCGTGGGTCGTTCCCACGAACGAGGAGCTGATGATTGCCCGCCACACCGGGCGCCTGCTCGGCCTGACGGGCCCGCGCGCGGAGCGGACGGAAACGAGGAGCGGACGATGACGACGACGGCGACGCCGGGCCCGAAGCCCGGGGAAGCAACCGCCCCCTGGCGGGGCTTCAAGACGGGCCTCTGGCAGACGCAGATCGACGTGCGCGACTTCATCCAGCAGAACTACACGCCCTACGAGGGCGACGAGACCTTCCTGGCGGCGGCCACCGAAAGGACCGAGAAGATCTGGGACCGGATGCAGGAGCTCTTCGTCGAGGAGCGCAAGAAGGGAGTGCTGGACGTCTCGCAGATCCCGAGCTCGATCACCGCCCACGCCCCCGGCTACATCGACAAGGACAACGAGGTGATCGTGGGCCTCCAGACCGAGGCGCCGCTGAAGCGCGCGATCATGCCCAACGGCGGGTTCCGGATGGTGATGGGGGCGCTCAAGACGTACGGCTACAAGCCCGACCCCCACGTGGTGGAGACGTTCACGAAGTACCGGAAGACCCACAACGAGGCGGTCTTCGACGCCTACACCGCGGACATCCGACGCTGCCGCAGCTCGCACATCCTCACCGGCCTGCCCGACGCCTACGGCCGCGGGCGCATCATCGGCGACTACCGGCGAGTCGCGCTCTACGGCGTCACCCGCCTCGGGGAGCGCAAGCAGCAGGAGAAGGCCGACCTCGACGCGGCCATGTCCACGGACGCCGTGATCCGCGACCGCGAGGAGCTCGCCGAGCAGATCCGGGCGCTCAAGGAGCTGCAGCAGATGGCGGCGAGCCACGGCTTCGACATCTCGAAGCCGGCGCTCACCGCGCGCGAGGCGGTGCAGTGGCTCTACTTCGGCTACCTGGCCGCGGTGAAGGAGCAGAACGGCGCCGCCATGTCGCTGGGCCGGGTCTCGACCTTCCTCGACGTCTACTTCGAGCGCGACCTCCGCTCGGGCGCGCTCACGGAATCGCAGGCCCAGGAGATCGTGGACGACTTCGTGATCAAGCTCCGGATCGTCCGCTTCCTGCGCACCCCGGAGTACGACGAGCTCTTCGCCGGCGACCCCACCTGGGTCACGGAGTCGATCGCGGGGCTGGGCGACGACGGCCGGCCCCTCGTGACGAAGACGAGCTTCCGCTTCCTCCAGACGCTCTACAACCTCGGCCCCGCACCGGAGCCGAACCTCACCATCTGGTACTCGCCGCGGCTGCCCGAGAAATTCCGCCGGTTCGCGGCCAGGGTCGCGATCGACACGAGCTCGCTGCAGTTCGAGAGCGACGAGATCATGCGGCGGTCCTGGGGCGACGACGGGGCGATCGCCTGCTGCGTCTCGCCGATGCTGATGGGCAAGCAGATGCAGTTCTTCGGCGCCCGCGCCAACCTCGCCAAGTGCCTGCTCTACGCGATCAACGGGGGCCGGGACGAGGCGAGCGGCGAGCAGGTGGCGCCGGCGTTCGCCCCCGTGAAGGGCGACGTCCTCGACTTCGACGACGTCGTCCCGAAGCTCGAGAAGATGATGGACTGGCTGGCCGGCGTCTACGTCAACGCCATGAACGTCATCCACTACATGCACGACAAGTACGCCTACGAGCGGCTGGAGATGGCGCTGCACGACTACGCGCCGGTCCGGACCATGGCCTTCGGCATGGCCGGCCTGTCCGTGGTCGCGGACAGCCTCTCCGCGATCAAGCACGCGAAGGTGAGCGTCGTGCGCGACGCGACCGGCCTCGTCACGGACTACGTGACGGAGGGGGAGTTCCCGCTCTACGGCAACAACGACAACCGCGCGGACCACCTGGCGAGCTGGGTGGTGACGGCGTTCATGGGCAAGCTCCGCAAGTACCCGACCTATCGCGGAGCCCTCCACACGCAGTCGATCCTCACCATCACCTCGAACGTCGTCTACGGCAAGGCCACGGGGAACACGCCGGACGGTCGCCGGAAGGGCGAGCCGTTCGCGCCGGGAGCCAACCCCATGCACGGCCGCGACACCCACGGCATCCACGCCGCCGGAGCCTCGGTGGCCAAGATCCCCTACCGCGACGCCGCCGACGGCATCTCGCTCACCGCCAGCCTCGTGCCGGAAGGGCTGGGCCGCGTGGCCGAGGACCGCATCGCGAACCTCACCGGCATTCTCGACGCGTTCTTCGGCGTCACCGGCTACCACATGAACGTGAACGTCCTCAACCGGGAGACGCTCCTGGACGCCATGGAGCACCCGGAGAAGTACCCGAACCTCACCATCCGCGTCTCTGGCTACGCAGTGAACTTCGTCCGGCTGTCCCGCGAGCAGCAGATGGACGTGATCAACCGGACCTTCCACGGGGTGTGACGCCGTGGGCGACGAGGAGGCCGGCTCATCGACGTCGCTCGTCGCGAAGAGTCCGTTCGCTCTTCGTGTCAACCTCGGGAAGGGCGTTCCCGAGTCCGACGTGCGCACGGCGCTCGCCACCGGCGACATGGGCTTCCTGCACTCCTTCACCACCGGCTCCGCCGTGGACGGACCCGGCGTGCGGCTCGTGGCGTGGACGGCGGGCTGCATGTGGCGATGCCTCTACTGCCACAACCCCGACACCTGGACGATGGCCAACGGCATGCCGGTCACGGTCGCCCGGGCCAGCGAGGAGCTCGCCAAGTACAAGCACGGCCTGAAGGTCATGCGGGGAGGCTTCACCCTCAGCGGGGGCGAGGCCCTCATGCAGCACCGCTTCGCGGTGAAGCTCCTCGCCGCCGCGAAGGAGATGGGCATCCACACCGCGCTCGACACGAACGGCTACTACGGCGACCGCCTGACCGACGCCGAGCTTCTCGTGGCCGACCTCGTCCTCCTCGACCTGAAGCTCTGGGACCCCGAGCGCCACCGCCGCCTCACGGGAATCGACGTGGGGCCCACGCTCGCGTTCGCTCGCCGTCTCGCGGAGCGCCGCCGGCCGGTGTGGGTGCGCTTCGTGCTCGTGCCGGGGTGGACCGACGATCCGGCGGAGATCGCCGCGATCGCCGGCTTCGCCGCGGAGCTCGGCAACGTGGAGCGCGTGGACGTGCTGCCCTTCCACCAGATGGGTCGTTTCAAGTGGAAGGAGCTCGGCCTGAACTACGAGCTCGGCGACGTCCAGCCCCCGTCACCGGAGGCGGTGGAGCGGGCGTGCGGGGTCTTCCGGAAGGCGGGCCTCGAGGCGTATTGAGCGCCTCGGTAGTGCCGCAAAGTTCCGCGACGGTTCGCATCCTCCGAAATGGTGGGGAGCCTGTCTACGCGAAGAGGGCGAAAAGGAAGTTCAGGAGCATCCCGAAGGGATAGATCCAGCGGCCCCACCGGTTCACCCGGTCGACGACGGCGGCGTCCTGGCCTCCGAAGGCCACGGTCAGGATGGCCTTCACCAGCCCGAGGAACACGAGCCCGGCCGAGCCGATGAAGAAGCGGTCCGCTCGGGTGAGGTAGGAGATGCGGGGAAGGCCGGAGCCGAGCGCCAGCATGTAGGCGATGAGCGTGAGCATCGACGTCGTGCTCAAGCCGATCTACGGGCCAGATCGTCACGGTCCACCGATGGCGGTCGGAGGGGAAGTCGTGGAGGTCCAGCGGGCCGACGCCTCACCCCGACCGGGATCGGCGAGCCGAGGATCGTGCCAGCGCGTGATCACGTAGGCGTCCACGTCCATCGTCTGGTCGACGTCGTTGAGCTGGGAGATGTCCTGGTAGAAGATCCCCAGGCCGACGACCGTGGGCGCCCCGGTGGGTCCGGCCGGGTCGGGGAGTACGCACTTCGCGGGGGACAGGGGACTCCGGAGCGCGGAGCGACGTCCCTCTCGAGATCGCTAGCCGGCTCCTGGGCCGCGACGCCGACCGACGAGAGGAAGAGGCCGAGAGCCGCGATCGCCGAGGCTCGTCCCGCGCGGCCGGAGCCGTT
>JBKPBQ010000251.1:0-5352 GCA_046726955.1 Acidobacteriota bacterium | reverse complement strand
GACTTGAACTGGACGCCCTTCGACGCGGGGTCGGTGAAGTAGTAGCCGACGCCGGCGCGCACGTTCTCGCGGCTGTCGATGCCGGCGAACGTGTTCCGCAGCCAGCCCGCGCCCGTCGTCCAGAAGAAGCGTTCCGTGATGTTGTGGTCGAGGTTCGCTTCCAGGAGGTAGTTCGCGGCGGTGAGCGCGCTCACCTCGTCCTCGACCACATCGAAGTCGTTCGGCGTCCCCGTCGCGAAGCGCGTGATCGTCGTGCTGTCGTTGCGGACCGCGACCCCGTTCAGCGAGAAGAACGTCTTCGTCCAGTTGTAGTTCGCGTTGAAGCGGAAACCGAGGTTGCTCGACTTCGAGTTCCCGGTGGTCTGGACGTAGCTGAGGCCCGCCGTCGCCGTCCAGCCCAGGGGATTGACCTCCTTGTTGGGCCCCGCGGGTCCCGGGGCGGGAGGCGGCGGCGGGGTCTGCGCGCGGGCCGCGACGGCGAGGAGGACCAAGAGAACAGAAAGGGGGCGCAGGAAGGGGCGTGGCGTCATCGCGATCTACCTCTCGAGAACGTCGGCGGAAAGATTTCGGGGATCCCTCTAGAGCCGACCCACCGGGTCCAGGGCGGGCAGCCGGTCCATCACCCGGGCCAGCGGAAGCGCCGCCGCGTCCTTCGCGGACAGGATCGGCTCCCGGATCGGCCACTCGATGCCGATCTCGGGGTCGCTCCACAGCACCGTGAGCTCGTCGCCCGGGTTGTAGAAGTCGCTGCACTTGTACTCGACGTCCACCTGCTCGCTCAGGACGCAGAAGCCGTGGGCGAAGCCGGGGGGAATCCAGAGCTGGCGGAAGTTGTCCGCGGAGAGCACGACCCCCACCCAGCGGCCGAAGGTCGGCGAGCCGCGGCGGATGTCCACCGCCACGTCGAACATCTCTCCCTGGACGGCGCGGACGAGCTTGCCCTGCGGCCGCTCGATCTGGGCGTGCAGCCCTCGCAGCGTGCCCCGGACGGAGTGCGAGTGGTTGTCCTGCACGAGCGGCCCCGGCAGGCCGATCTCCTGGTACTTGCGCTGGTGGTAGGTCTCGAGGAAGAAGCCGCGGGCGTCGCGGTGGACGTCGGGCTCGATGATGAGGACGCCCGGGAGCGCGGTGGGGATCGCCTTCACGCCTTCTCCGTCAGGCCCAGCCGCTCGCGTGCGTAGCGGCCCGCCTGCACCGCTTCGCACCAGGGGCGGTTGCGCAGGTACCAGGCGACGGTCTCGGCAAGGCCGGCCTCGAAGTCGTGGCGCGGCCGCCAGCCGAGCTCGGTCCGGGCCTTCGCGGCGTCGATGGCGTAGCGGCGGTCGTGGCCGGGGCGGTCCTTCACGAAGCTCTTGAGCTCGGAGTAGCTCCTCTTCCCGCCGAGCGCGGGGTTCTTCGCGGCAGGGAGCTCGCGGTCGAGGATCGCGCAGAGCGCGTCCACGACCTGCAGGTTCGTGCGCTCGTTGCCGCCGCCGATGTTGTACTTCTCGCCGGGCCGTCCCTTCTGGAGCGCGAGCAGGATGCCCTCGCAGTGGTCGGCGACGTAGAGCCAGTCGCGCACGTTGCCGCCGTCCCCGTAGATGGGAAGGGCCTTGCCTTCGGTCGCGTTCAGGATCATCAGGGGGATGAGCTTCTCCGGGAACTGGAAGGGCCCGTAGTTGTTAGAGCAGTTCGTGATGATCGCGGGCAGGCGATAGGTCTCGTACCAGGCCCGCACGAGGTGGTCGGCCCCCGCCTTCGATGCCGAGTACGGTGAGTTCGGCGCGTAGGGTGTCGTCTCCGAGAACGCCCCGGTCGGGCCGAGCGTCCCGTAGACCTCGTCCGTGGAGACGTGCAGGAAGCGGAAGGACGGGTCCGGGTGGTCCTTGAGGTGGATCCGCGCGGCCTCGAGGAGCTCGAACGTGCCCGCGAGGTTCGTGCGCACGAACGCGCCCGGGTCGTCGATCGAGCGGTCCACGTGCGTCTCGGCGGCGAAGTTCAGTACCGCGCCTACAGAGTGCGCACGGAACAGGCTCCGCATCGCCTCGCGATCGGCGATGTCGGCTTGCACGAAGGCGAACCTGTCGTGCCCCTTCACGTCCTCGAGCGTGAGCAGGCTGCCCGCGTACGTCAGCTTGTCCACGACGAGGATGCGGTTGTCCGTCCGCTCCAGGGCCAGGCGGACGAAGGCCGACCCGATGAATCCCGCCCCTCCGGTGACGATCCAGCTCTTCAATCGTGTCTCCGCGAACGCCCGAGTATAACCGCCGCTCAGCGCTTCTCGATCGCGGTCCGCGCGGCGGCGAGGTCGCCGAACCGCTTCTCGTAGTCGAGCTGGCTCCGGGCGATCACCGTGTGAGCCTGGGCCCGGCCGTACACGTGCGTGATCTCGCAGGAGCGGTGGGCCTCGTCGGGGCCCTGCTTGTACGTGAGGAAGTAGTGGCGCAGGCGGTCGAGGAGGAGCGGGGAGAGCTCGGAGATCTCGCGCACGTCGCCGTACACCGCGTCTCCGTGGAGGACGGCCACGACCTTGTCGTCCACCTCGTTGCCGTCGAGCATCCGGAGCCCGCCCACGGGCTCCGCCTGCACGAGGATGTTGCCGTGCGCGATGTGCTTCTCGGTGATGACGCAGATGTCGAGCGGGTCCATGTCTCCCACGAGGTCCTTGCGGCCCGTCTGCTCCGCGAAGAGGGCCGCCACCGACTCCGCGCAGAGCGTCCGCGGCACGAAGCCGTAGAGGCTGGGCGGGACGTTCGAGTACTTCTGCGGACGGTCCACGGTGAGGAGGCCCGTCTTCTTGTCGAGCTCGTACTTCACCGTGTCCGTGGGGACCATCTCGACGTACACGGTCACGCGGTCCGGGGCGTTCTCCCCGATGGGGACGCCGTGCCAGGGATGCGAGACGAAGAGAAAGCCCAGCGCGGGGACGATGGGGTCCGCCAAACGGCCTCCCGGCTACCGCCCCGCGTAGAGCGTGAGGGCGCCCCGCGCCCACTGCTCGACGCGTCCCCAGAAGAAGAGGGGCAGGACGTTCGCGAGGGCGAGGAGAACGACCCAGGCCGTGTCGAGCGCGGGCAGGCGCAGCGGGGGTTTGGTCTCGTTGCCCGCGTCGATGACCATCGTCTTGAGGATCCGGAAGTAGTAGTAGGCGGCGATCGCGGCGTTGATCGCTCCCACCACCGCGAACCAGTAGTAGGCCGGCCCCTGCTCGATGATCGCCGCGAAGACGTAGAGCTTGCCCATGAAGCCCACGAAGGGCGGGATCCCCACGAGCGACAGCAGGAAGACGGCCATGGCCAGCGTGAGCAGCGGCGCCCTCCGTGAGAGTCCCGGGTAGTCGCGGAGGTCGAAGCTCCCGTCGTGGGCGTGGACGAGCGTCACCACGAAGAAGGCCCCGAGGTTCATGAAGAGGTAGGCGAGGAGGTAGACCATCATGCCCCGCGCCCCGTTCTCCGAGAGCGCGACGACCCCCATCTTGTTGTAGCCGGCGTGGGCGATCGAGGAGTAGGCGAGGAGCCGCTTCATGTTCGTCTGGGTGAGGGCGGCCACGTTGCCCAGCGTCATCGTGAGGACGGAGATGACCATCAGCACCTGCGGCCAGTCGATCGTGCCCGAGAGGTCCCAGGGGGAGTCGCCGGGCACGGCGAAGCCACCGAAGAAGAAGCGGAGCATGATCGCGAAGCCCGCGGCCTTGGGCGCGACGGAGAGGAACGCGGTGACGGGGGTGGGCGCGCCCTGGTAGACGTCCGGGCACCAGAAGTGGAAGGGCACGGCCGCGACCTTGAACCCGAACCCCGCGAAGATGAAGAGAGAGATCAGGTAGACCGCCCGCTGGTTGGCGGGGGAGAGGCCGCCGGCCAGGAACTCCTGGATCGCGGGGAGGCTCGTGGTGCCCGTCAGCCCGTAGAGGAGCGACAGGCCGTAGAGCATGCCCCCCGTGGAGACGGCGCCGAAGAGGATGTACTTCAGCGAGGCCTCGTTCGACATCCGGTCGCCCTTCATGTACGCGACCATCACGTAGGACGTGAGCGAGACCATCTCCAGCGCGAGGTAGAGCATCGCGATGTCGTTGGAGGTGGCGAGGAGGAGGTTCGAGAAGGTGACGGCGATCAGGAGCGCGTAGAACTCGCCCTGGCCGAGGCCGTGGAGCTCCTTCGAGTTGTCGAACGTGAAGAGGAGCACGGTGAGGAGCGAGGCCACGATGAGCAGCACCTTGAAGAAGAGCCCCAGGGGATCGACGACGAGCATCCCGCTCCAGATCGCGGTCGACGGTCCCCGCGACTGCAGGTCGAGCGCGAGGACGAGCGCGGCCACGAAGGTGGCCACGGTGAGGAAGCGGTTGACGGGATTCCGCCAGCGCCCCCCGATCGAGTCCACGAGCACGACCAGGAGGAGGCCGACGCCGAGCGCCAGCTCCGGGCGGAAGAGGGCGAGGCTCTGGGTCACCTGCTGCATGTCAGCCCTTGAGGACGTCCGCCTCGTCCAGGTTCGGGGTGCGGCGCAGCCTGTAGAGCGTGAGCACGATGGCGAGGGCCACCGCCACCTCCGCCGCCGCGATCACGATCACGAACACGGCGAAGAGCTGCCCGTTGAGGTTGCCGGCGCCGAAGCGGGAGAAGGCGACGAGGTTGATGTTGGCCGAGTTCAGGATGAGCTCGATCCCCATGAGCACGTTCACCGCGTTGCGGCGGGTGAGGACGCCCAGCATCCCCAGCGAGAAGAGCGCGGCGGAGACCGCGAGGTAGTGGCCCAGGCCGATCATCAGGCCTCCTTCTTCCGGCGGACGATCATGGCCGCGCCGATGAGGGCCACGAGCAGGAGGACGGAAGCCGCCTCGAACGGGAGCAGGAACTGTCCCAGGAACATCTTGCCGATGGCTTCGGTGGTGGGGGCGGGCGGCCGCGGCGTCGCGGTCATCCATTCCGTCCGTCTCGCCGTCGCGAAGAGCACGACGAAGAGGCCGGCGGCGATGAACACCCCGGGCCAGAACTGCGTGACCTCGCTCCGGAGGTCGAGGTCGTAGAGCTTGTGCGTGAGCATCACGCCGAAGAGGAGCAGCACCAGGATCCCGCCCACGTAGATGAGCAGCTGCGTCGCGGCCAGGAAGTCGGCCCCGAGCAGCACGTAGAGCCCGGCCACGCCGAAGAACGTGAAGAGGAGCGCGAAGGCGCTGTAGATGAGGCTGCGGGCGAGCACGACGACCGCGGCCGAGCCCACGGTGATGACGGCGAGGACGTAGAAGACGGCGTCGCCGACCGTCATCGGATCACGCTCCCGCCGGGGTCGCCGGCGGGGGAGTGACGGGGGGCGTCGCGGGCGGAGGCGTCGACGGCGCGGGAGTCGCGGGCGGCGTTCCCGCCGCCGGCGCCGCGG
>JBKPBQ010000250.1:0-9466 GCA_046726955.1 Acidobacteriota bacterium | reverse complement strand
TATGTGCTCGCTCGTCCGCATGGCGAGGGCGAGGATCGTCCAGGTCATGTTCTTGTGGGAGTTCGTGACGAACGGTCCGCTGTCCGCTACGAAGAGGTTCTTGCAGTCGTGGGCCTGGCACCACTCGTTCAGCACCGACGTCGCTGGGCTCGTGCCCATGCGGGTGGTGCCCGCTTCGTGGATGATCTCGCCCCCGAGCCTCAGGCCGTAATCGTCGGCCCGGCCGGGGATCTTGCCCACCACCTTGCCGCCCATCTTGTCGATGATCTCCGCGAACGTCTCGACCATGTGTCGGGCCTGGTTCAGCTCGGAGTCCGCCCACTTCCAGTGGAAGCGCAGGACCGGGATTCCCCACTTGTCCACGACCTTGGGGTCGATCTCGCAGTAGGAGTCCTTGTTGGGGACCATCTCCCCGCGCCCCGCGAAGTGCACGATCGAGCCGTAGAGCCGGCGATAGTCGTCCTTGAGCTTCTTCCCGTGGCCTCCGCCCGTGAGGCGGTGGATACCGTTCATGAAGCCCATTCCCGGCATGCCCCGGCCGCCTCCGGGCTCGACGTGGTAGCCGCGCGGGAAGTCGAGCGTCTTGTTGTCGAGCCACCACGGCATGTAGACGTGCATGCCGCCGGTGCCGTCCTCGTTGTAGGGAGCCAGGGCCTCGAGGGCGGGGATCTGGCCGCCGAGGTGCGAGCCCGTGCTGTCCGTGAGGTAGCGGCCCACGACGCCGCTAGAGTTGGCGAGGCCGGCCGGATGGCGCGTGGACTTCGAGTTCAGCAGGAGCCGTGCGGTCTCGCACGCGCTCGCGGCGAGGACCACGACCCGCGCGCGGACCTGCTGCTCGCGCCCCGTCGTCGTCTCGACGTAGGAGACGCCGGTGGCCACGCCCTCGTCGTTCGTCGTGACCTCGCGCACCATCGCCCCCGTCACGATCTTGAGCCGGCCGGTGGCGAGGGCGGGCGGGAGCAGCACCGCGGGGGTCGAGAAGTTCGATCCCGTCGCGCACCCGCGGTGGCACTGGCCGCAGTAATGGCAGGCGGGCCGGCCGTTCAGGGGCTGCGTGAGCACGCTGCGGCGGCCGGGGATGCAGGTGATCTTGAGCGCGTCCGAGGCCTTCTTGATGAGCCGCTCGTACGCTCGGGGCGCGGGCGGGGGCAGGAAGATCCCGTCCGGCTCGTTCTCGATCCCCTCGTTCGTGCCGTAGAGGCCGACGAGGCGGTCGAGCTTGTCGTAGTACGGCTTGACGTCGTCGTAGCCGATGGGCCAGTCGTCGCCGAGGCCGTCGCGGCTGCGAGCCTTGAAGTCCCAGGGACCCGCGCGCAGCGCGATCCGTCCCCAGTGGTTCGTGCGCCCCCCGAGCATGCGGCCGCGGAACCAGATGAACTGGTCCCCCTCCGCCACCGTGTAGGGCTCGCCCTCGAGGTCCCAGCCCCCGAGGCAGCCGTCGTGCTCGCCGAAGGGCCGGAGCCGCGACCCGCCGCCGCGGCGCGGCGAATCGTAGCTCCACTTGAACATCGCACCGTCCTTGTCGGCCGCCCACATCGGTCCGGCCTCGAGGAGGAGGCAGCTCGCCCCGCCCTCGGCGAGGACCTTGGCCGCCATGCCGCCGCCCGCGCCGGACCCGACGATCACGACGTCGTAGGCCTGGGACTTGTCGAGGATCTGCATGGCGCCTCTAATCAGCTCCGGTAGGCTTCGCGCCCGCGCCCCTGGGCGGGGATGCCCTGGGCGGCGAGCACGTCGTGCTGCAGCGCGTACATGCAGGCGGCGGCCTCGTCGATCTTCCGCGTGAAGGCGATCGAGCCCTGGAGGATCGGGGCGAGCCGCTCCGCGTCCTGGATGCGCGCCTTGGGGTACTCGTGCTCGACCACGAGGTGCGTGTTCGGAACGTCGAGCTTCAGCAGCTCGCGGGCGGCGAGCTGGTGGTCGAGCCAGTCCACCGTGCGGTTCTGGAGATACGCGAGCGGGTCGTGCTTCGCCGTGCCCGGCAGCTCGTGCTCGCAGAGGACGGTCTGCTTCTTCCAGGCGTTGAGCTGGTCGGCCGGCTTCTCCGAGGCCTTGCCGTCCTTCCAGTCGCCGCGCTCCACGGTCTGGCCGCCGTAGCCCCAGCCCGCGACGCCCTTGGCGTCGACGACCTGGCCCTTGACGTGGAAGCCGCCGATCAGGAAGTCGTAGCCCTCGTCCTTCAGGTACTGGAAGAGCGAGCGTGTGTCCTGCCCCATCAGGATCGCGTGGGAGGGGTCGTAGTGGATCCGGAACTGGCCGCCCACGCCGTGCTTCTCGCAGATCCGGTGGAGGGCGATCCAGGTGCCGGGAGCGTAGCCGATGTTGTTGTGGAAGTTGTCGCCCGTGGTCCAGCCCGGCATCGGACACTGCTCCACGCGGTAGCTGAGCCCGCGCTCCTTCGCGTACTGGAGGAGCGGGACGAAGACCTCCGCGAACTCGACGAGGTTCTGGTCCATCGACAGCTTCTGGTTGCGGCCCACGAAGCCGCAGACGGCGTCGACGCCGAGGAGGACGGCCGCGTCCATCACCCGCTTCATGAACTCGTGCTTCTTGCGGCGGACCGCGGAGTCGTCGTGCAGCATGTTGTCGAAGTAGCCGATGTCGGAGAGGCCGAGCTTGTTGGCCGCGAGGGCGGCCTGGACGCGCTTCGCGCGGTCCTTGTCGAAGGGCTTCCGCAGGTCGAGCGTGTTGGCCACCGGGTCGAGCATGGCTTCCGCGGGCACGTCGCTCTCCGAGGGGTGGAGCGCGGCGGAGAGCTGCATGTAGTCGGCCCCGACCTTGCGGGCGAACGCGGCCCAGTCCTCGATCGCGCGGTCGGGATCGGGGTCGCGGACCGCCCGCGGAGTCAGCTCCTGCAGGGCGGCGGTCAGGACGCCTATCTTCATGTATTGGGGCTGGAAGGGCTTCACGGGCATCGGGCTTCTCCAGTGCGAAGAGACCGGGGGACAGGTCGGGGGCCGACGATAGCCCGGGCCCAGGGGAGCGTCAACCCTGCAGGGAGCGGCCTTCCTCCCGAATTCCGGCTGGTGGAGGCTCTCACCACCGCTGCGAGCCTCCGTTGACCGCAAGTCGACCGTCCGCTACCGTGGGCCGCGACACGAGCGACATTCGATGGACCTCCTCCGGGAAGCCGCGCTCGCCCTCCGCCGCCTGGTGCGCGCCCCCGGATACATGGCCGCGGCGTCGCTCTCCCTGGCCGTCTCCATCGGTGCCGCGAGCGCGCTCTTCAGCGTGATCCACGCCGTCGTGCTGCGGCCGCTGCCCATCCGCGAGCCGGGCCGCCTCGTCACCTGCTGGGAGACGAACCCGCAGCACAACCTCGCCGTGGTCGAGGTGTCCTTCCGGAATTTCCTCGATTGGCAGGCGCAGAACCGGACGTTCACGGGAATGGCGGCAATGGGCGCGTCCAACTGGATCCGGGTGCTTGAGGGACGGGGCGACCCTGTCCGCCTCGCCTACGCTGCGGTCACCGCCTCGTTCTTCGACGTGCTTGGCGTCTCCGCAGCCCTCGGCCGGACCTTCACGGCGGACGACGACCGCCCAGGAGCGGAGCGGGTCGTCGTGTTGAGCTACGGAGCCTGGGAGCGGCGATTCGGTGCGGACGCACGCGTGGTCGGGCAGGTCTTCACCCTGGATCGGCGGCCGTACACCGTCGTCGGCGTGATGCCGCGCGGCTTCGACTATCCGAGGGGAGCCGAGATTTGGGCGCCGCTCGTCCCCGTGCTCGAGGAGTCCGCGGCCACGTGGAAGACGGACACGCTCGAGAATCGCGGGCTCGGCTTGCTCTACGTCCTCGGTCGTCTCGGGCCGAGCGTGTCCGAGGCCGTGGCAGCGCAGGACCTCGAGCGCGTCGTGGCCGACATCTGGAGCGGCGCTCCGGTGGCGCGTCCCGCGGGGCACGGCGTCGTAATCACCCCGTTTCTCGATCAGTTCTTCGGTCCCGTCCGCCGCGTCCTGCTGTGGCTCTTCGCGGCTGTTGGTCTCGTCGTCCTGATCGGCTGCGCCAATGTCTCGGGGCTGATGCTGACGCGGGCCACGGAGAGGCGCCGGTCGGACGCGGTCCGCCGAGCCCTGGGAGCGGGACGGAGCCGTTTGATGGCCGCCTGGGTGCTCGAGGCGGGATGGCTCGTGCTGCTCGGCGGGCTGGCCGGGCTTCTGGCAGCCTTCGGGTTGACGCGCGTGATCGTCGCCCTCGCGCCCGCCGACATCCCTCGCCTCGCCGATGTCGCCGTCGACGGAAGCGTCGTCGCCTTCACTCTCGCCGTGTGCGGTTTCGCCACGCTGATCTGCGCTCTCGTGCCCGCCTGGAGCAGCGCATCCGCCGACGTCGCCCCCGCGCTCGCCGAAGGCGGCCGCAGCACGCAAGCGCCCTCGTCGCTTCGCGCGCGCAGGACACTGGTGGTGATCGAGATCGCGCTCGCGGTCGCGCTCCTCGTCGCCGGCGGGCTCGTCACGCGCAGCTTCCGCAACCTGCGCCAGCTCGACCTGGGCTACGAGCCCGCGGGCGTCCTCGTTCTCGACGTCGAGGCGCGGGAAGCGGCCCCTCGCGCGTTCTACCCGGATCTCGTCGCGCGGATCGAAGCGCTCCCGGGCGTGACCGCGGTGGGAGCCGTCTACCTGCGGCCGATGGCTCTCGGGCCGATTGGACAGGAGATGTCGGTCGTGCTCGAAGGTCAGGACGAGGCCGGCGAGGCGGCCCGGCGCAACCCCTTCGTAAACTACGAGTCCGCCACTCCGGGCTACTTCCGCGCGATGCGGATCCCTCTCGTACGAGGCCGGCTGTTCGACGGACGCGACGACACAAGCGCGCCGAGGGTCGCGATCCTCGGGGAGAGCGCGGCCCGTCGGTTTTGGCCCGACCAGGATCCGATCGGCCGCCGCCTCGCCACGCCGGAGGTCACGCCCGGAGGCACGCGCTCCGTCTGGCACACCGTGGTCGGTGTCGTCAGGGACGCGCGGTACCGTGGGCTCGACGACGTCCGCCTCGACTTCTACGAGCCCTCGGACCAGGCGCCTCCCGAGTACATGGCTCGCCAGGTGGTGGTGCGGACGCCGGGCGAGCCACTGGACATCGCCGCCGCGGTGCACGCGCTCGCCCGCACCCTCGACCGGGGCGCCGTGGTGGCCAGCGTCACGACGATGGAAGCGGTCGTGGAACGCGCGATGGCGCCCTGGCGCTTCGCGGTATGGACGTTCGCTATGTTCGCGCTCGTCGCCTTCCTGCTCGCCACCGGCGGCCTCGCGAGCCTCGTGGCGCTCACGGTCGCACTCCGCTCGCGCGAGTTCGCGGTCCGCGCGGCACTGGGAGCACGAGGGCGTCAGATCGCGGGGCGCGTGCTCTACGATGCCGGAAGGAACGGGCTCCTGGGAATCCTGCTCGGTGTCGGGATGGCCGCTGCGGGGACTCGCTGGCTGGAGAGCCTCCTTTTCGAGGTCCGGCCGCTCGACCCGGCCACCTACGGCTTCGTGGCCGCGCTCGTGCTCGTGACCACCGTCGCCGCCAGCCTCGTCCCCGCGCACCGCGCCCGCCGGGTGGACGTCGTGCGCCTTCTTCGCGAGGAGTGACCATGCCGGAGATGAGCCGCCGACAGTTGATCGCCGCCGGAGCCGTGACCGCGGCCGCCGCGCTCGCCGGGCGGGCGGCGCAGTCGCAGGCAGCGCCGCCGAGCGGGCGGGTCGTCCGCAAGGGTCGGCTCAAGCAGTCGGCGTGCCGCTGGTGCTACAAGGACATCCCGCTGCCCGACCTGGCGAAGGCCGTGGCCGAGATGGGTCTCACCGCCCTCGACCTCGTGGACGAGAAGGACTGGCCGGTCCTCGCCGACCACGGCCTCGTCTGCTCGATGGGCTGGAAGACGAGCCCGGGCGGCATCCCCGACGGCCTGAACGACGCGCGCAACCACGACGCGATCGTGAACGGGCTGCTCGACGCGATGCCCCGCGCGAAGAAGGCGGGGACGCCGAACCTCATCGCGTTCTTCGGCAACCGGAAGGGCATCGCCGACGCCGACGCCATCCGGAGCTGCGTCACCGGTCTGAACCGCGTCAAGAAGGCCGCCGAGGACCACGGCATCAACGTCTGCGTGGAGCTCCTGAACAGCAAGGTCGACCACAAGGACTACCAGGGCGACCGGACCTCGTTCGGCGTCGAGGTCGTGCGGCAGTTGGAGTCGCCGCGCGTGAAGCTCCTCTACGACATCTACCACATGCAGATCATGGAGGGCGACGTCATCCGCACGATCCGGGACAACCACCAGTGGATCGCCCACTACCACACGGGGGGCGTCCCCGGCCGTCACGAGCTCGACGACACGCAGGAGCTGAACTGGGGCGCCGTCGCCCGAGCCATCGCCGAGACCGGCTTCGCCGGGTACATGGCGCACGAGTTCGTGCCCACGCGCGATCCGCTGACGTCGCTCCGGGAGGCGGTCGCGCTCTGCGATGCGTAGCGGGGGGCGGTCGTCGGCTTCGTCCAAAGACCGCGACGGAGCCTAACGCACCATCCTCTCGACCACGAGCCGGGCGGGCGCCAACACGTCGATCCCCTCCACGAGCTCGGACCCGAGACGGACCTGCTCCTTCCCCGCGGCGTCCGTCACGCGGTAGAGCGTCGTCTCGTCCACCGTGAACCACTCCGGCCACTCGTTCAGGCGGACGTAGTTCTTCGCGTAGTTCAAGGACCGCCGGTGTCGCGCGTAGTCGAAGCGGAGCTTCCCGGTGAAGCCCGACGGGCCCTCGAGCGAGACGAGCAGGCGATCACCGTCTCGCACGGTCCCGAGCTTCACGCCCTCGCGCCACTCCTCGAGGGAGCAGCCCTGCGTCTTCATGAGTGCGTACAGCAGGAGCGTGCGCGCCCAGTTCCCGTCGCCGTACCAGCGCTCGACCATGCCGTCCGGCTGCTGGAAGGCGATGAGGGTCTTCATCTCGCTCTCGATCCAGTCGAGCGCCTCCGGCACCGGCTCGCGGGCCACGAGGTAGATAGCACTCTCGATCGAGTCGGCGTAGCCGTCCTGGCTGCCGTTCTCCCAGTCGTGGCCGCGGTAGCGCGGGAGGCTGCGAAGCACCTTGAGGACCGCCTCGCGGTACCGCGCCTCGCCCGTCACCATGTGGAACGTGTAGACCGAGCCGTAGACGTAGCCCCAGTTGTCGGAGAGCCGCGTCTCCACCGGCGCAAGATCCGAGGGCCGGATCTCGTCGTACAGGAGGCCGTCGGGATTGGCGGACGCGAGGATGCGGTCGAGCATGCGCGCGAGGGGCTCGCGATAGGACCGGGCGCGCTCGGCTCCGCGCTCGCTCTCGATCGCGTGCAGGAGGACGAGGCCGACCACGATCTCGTTGCCGTGGTCCCGGAGGCGCATGCGATCGGGACCCTCGTGCTTGGCGAAGTCCCAGGTGTATCCGGGCAAGCCGTGGTTCCGAGGCAGCACCTCCTTCACGTAGGCGTCGCCGATGCGCTCCGCCCACTCCAGGAAGCGGCGGTCTCCCGTCATCGGGGCGAGGCGGGCGAGGCTCTGGAGCACGTCACCGTTCAGCTCTGCCCCCGTGTCGGGCAGGAGGCCGAAGTCGCTCTCGACGGGCGCGTGCTCCATGAGCGAGGCCGTCATGTCCGCCATGCGCGAGAACCAGGGGCTGCGGCCGAGGAGCTCCGTGATGGCGAGCAGGCCGTCCTTCGCGTACTCCGCCGCCCCGAAGAGGCTGGGCGGGCCCAGCCTTCCGGTGGCGAGCTCGAGATCGGCGGGGATCTGGTCGAGGACGTTCGTGTAGCGGATCTCGTTGCGGAGCATGTCCCGCAGCCGGCCCTCGAAGAGCGCACGGTCCGTGAAGTAAGCGGTGGCGACGAGGTACGGGTAGTTGTCCGCCCCCGAGTTGTGGGGCCGGTACACGCCTAACGGCTTGGGGCCGCGCTGGAAGCCCGGCACCACGTCGGGAAGGAGGAGGGTGCGGGCATCCGCGTACTCGAGCCAGGCGTGCAGCATCCGTCGGGTGCGGCGGAACACCTCCTCCGAGCGGAGGCCGTTCAGGGCGGCGACGCGGAACGCGGCCTCGCGCGCGTCGTCGGCAGGAATGACAGCCGTCGGGGCGAGGGCGAGGAGCGCCGAGAGGATTCCCGCGGAGCGGAGGATCGCGCCTCTCGGGCGGACAAAGATCAAGGCCGGCGCCAGGATACACCACGACGCCGGCCTTGAAATGAGGCGCTCTCGAGGACTACTGGTTCGGAGGTGTAGTCGCCTCGCCCTTGTTGAGCTTGACCACGACGTCGCGCTGCTGGGCTTCGTCACGGCGCCAGAGGACGGTGACCTTGTCGCCGGCGTTGAGCGTCGCGAGCTTGGGCGCGACGTCTTCGGCCACCGCCAGGGTCATCGTCTTCTCGCTCCGATCCCCCTTGGCGTCAGGGACCGAGGTCTTCACGGTGAGGGTCTTCGCCGTCGTGTCAGCTGCCACGACCTCTCCCGCGAACTGACGCTCGGTGCCTTTTTGTGCCTGGCTGTCGCGGGGCGGGTTCGTGTCCTGGGCGCTGGCGAGGGACGCGGCCAGCACCAACGGCAACAGTGCAAAGAATCTCTTCATCGTCTCCTCCGGGTCCGGCGATGGCCGGATGACTGCGCCGCACCACCGGCAGACCGGCGGCAGGTGACAAATGAGGAGCAATCCCCGTACCAGAATGCGGTTACGCCCCGACGCGTGTAACCGACAATTTGTCGCCGCGAGCCGCGCGTCCCACCCTCGTGCGAGACCCATTTGTAGAACCGGCCCTCATCCTCGTGGAATCGGCGATCACGGGCGGACGGCGGTCATCTCCTTGAAGAGCGCTTCGATCTCGGCGGCCGTGAAGGGCCGCGACAGGATCGCGATCCGGTGATGGAACGTCGCGGAGGCCTTGGGGGCGAGCGCGAAGTCGAGCGTGTCCTTGCCGTCGGAGAGCGCCTTCTGCCCGAGGGGATTCGCGGCGAAGAGCCCGTAGCCGCGGGCGTGCCAGTACGTGGGGGCCCCGGGGTTCTTCGGGTCGTCCAGGATCGCGATCGTGACGTCCTCGTCTCCGATCTTCCCAGTGAGCGCGCACCAGCGGGCCCGCGTCCCCCAGACCGCGTCGCCTTCCTTGCCCTCGCTCGTGTGGTAGAGCCCGGTGACGCCAGTGTTGTCGAGCTTCGCCACCGTGGTCGCAACGCCCGCGGCGTCCGTGAACGTGGCCGGCTCGTTCGACGGCTGCTCCAGGGTGCGGGCCACGCGGAGGCCCAGGACGCCTTCCTTGTTGTCGGGAAGCTTCACCGGCTTGTCGCGCGCGGTGAGCGTCGTGCTGCGGTCGATGATCCTCCCGCCCTGTGTCTTGCGGAACACGAACGACGTCGTCTCCTCGAGCGCGACCCGCCCATCCGGCATCACCCACTCGATGAGGACGCGCAGGCGGCCCTCATTCGCACCGCTCTCCGCCGCGAGGATTCGGACGTGGCGTCCCCGGCCCATCTTCTCC